>JAIERD010000111.1 GCA_019747155.1 Pseudomonadaceae bacterium | reverse complement strand
TCTGCACCACCAGTTCGCGGGTTGGGGCGATGATCAGTGCCCGTGGCTCGCCCATGTAACGCTCTTTCGGCGGTGGTGTATTGAGCAACTGGGTAATGATCGAGACCAGGAACGCGGCGGTTTTGCCTGTGCCGGTTTGGGCGCGGCCGATGGCGTCTTTGCCGGCCAGGGTGTAGCCCAATACTTGCGCTTGAATCGGTGTGCAGTAAGGGAAGCCGAGGTCTTGAATGGCATGCATCAACTCGGGGGCCAGCTTGAAGTCGTGAAAGCGGGTCTTGCCCTCGGCCGGCTCAACCACAAAATCCTCAAGCTTCCAGGTGTCGATGACTTTGATCGGGCGTTCGCGGCGCGGATTGGTCGGTGTGACCTGCGCGCTGACGTTGTTGAGATTTTGCTCTGCGCTGCTCTCGACGGTGTTGGCGCTGGACGCTGCAGTTGCTGTTGCGCGGGGTTTACGTGGGCGGCTGGGCTGTGGCTCACGGGCCGCCTGGGCAATCACCGGAGAAGTTGGCGCAACAACTGCGGCTGGCAGTTGAGTTGGGCCTTTGCCAAAGATTTTCTTGAGTGCTTTGAGCAAGGTGATCTCATCAATTGATTAAGGAATGAACGCCTGCAGTGTAAAGCAAGATGCTTGCGCGGCGAAGTGCCACACCGGCGTGGATTGGCTGGCGGCGCTGCAGCGAGTTGGTTGGGGTGAAGTATTGAGCGGTGAGCGCGATTAAGCGTCGAGGCGCTGATCTTTGGCGAGGTTGGGCTGGATGTGCGAGCGGGGTGTTGCAAGTGCGTGATAGCAGCGGATGTTTAGCGGGGCACGCTTGGGGCGTTCGGCGGATCGCCGCGCCCCGGCGCTGTAGAGCTTAGGCCTGGCTGCTTGGCTCGGCGCTATCGTCGGCTGCAGTCTCGGCAGTTACGTCGGCATCCGCGTCAGTGCTGCTTTCAAGCTCGTCTGCAGGCAATTGCTCGCCATCGGGGTTGGCTTTACGCAGGCGCTTTTCGGCCATTTTCTCTTCTTGCTTTTTCTTCTTGGCGATTTCTTTCTGGCGTTTTTCGAACGAGTAATTGGGCTTGGCCATGTTTAATCCTGCTGTGTGTATTCAAGGTGTATTCAAGGGGCGCGGCACAAGCTTGGGCATAAATGGCAAAGCCTGCACTAAAGTCGCCAGTATGCCCTGTTCTTGGTGGCGACGGGTTACTCCGGCAGATTCGCCAGCAGCAGTCGCAGCACGTTACCGCCCATGATAGCGGCAATCTCTTGCTGGTTAAAACCGGCGTTGAGCAGGCCCTCGGTCAGCTGGGCAAGGCCGGTGACGTCAAAGGGCGCATGGATGCTGCCGTCAAAATCTGAACCCAGGCCGACATGCTCGACGCCAACTCTGTCGCTGGTGTAACGAATGGCCTTAACAATGGCGGCCACCGAGGTGTCGCAGACGGCAGTGTCCCAATAGCCGATGCCAATCACCCCGCCGGTGGCGGCAATCCGCTGCAAGTGGGCGTCGCTTAAATTACGGGTGCCGGGGCAGGTGCCTTCCACGCCTGTATGGGAGACCAGCAGTGGGCGGGTGGCCATGGCCAGCACGTCGTCAATCAAGGGCCGCGAGGCGTGGGCCAGGTCGATCAACATGTGTTTTTCTTCCAAGCGTTGGATGACCTGGCGCCCAAAGGGGGTGAGCCCGCCTTTGTTGATGCCGTGGGCGGAGCCGCCGACTTCGTTGTCAAAAAAATGCGTCAGGCCGGTAATACGAAAGCCGGCGTCGTAGAGCCGGTCGATGTTGCCCAGTTGGCCTTCCAGTGGGTGCAGGCCTTCGGTGGCCAGCACTGCGGCCAAGCGCTCGGGTTGCTGCTGGCGTTCAACGATAAAGCGCTCCAGCTCGGATTTGCGTTGGATCAGCAGCAATTTACCGTCACTGGCGGCCACTGCCTGGTGCAGTTTTTCACTTTGATAGAGCGCCCGCTCCAGCAGGCTGGTCCAGGTTTTGCGCGGCCAGCGCTGGGCCATCACCAACAGAGTGATGTTGTCGCTGTCGGCGCTGTTGCGCTCGTAATTAAGCCCGCGTGGGGTTTTGGTAACGGTGGAAAACACTTGCAAGGCGACGTGGGCTTGCAGCAGGCGCGGCAGATCGGAGTGGCCGTAGTCGAGGCGTTTGAGCAGATCACGCTGCCAGAGCAGGGCGTCGTCGTGCATGTCGGCGATAAACAGGCTGTTGTGTAACGCTTGCGCCACGCTGCTGGCTGGGTAGGGCGCCGGGCTGGCGACGCTGTTCATGTGCCAGTCGAGCACTTTCGGCAAGCTGAAAAAAACCGTGGCGCCAAGCAGCAGTAGAGCACTCAGGCTGAGGACGATTTTACGCATGGGAGTGGCTCCGATTATTGTTATGTCGGGCACTCTAACAGGCCGTTGAAAAACTACCTACGTTGCCGATACTGCGTTAAAAACAGGCTCAAAATGCTCATTTACAGCACGTAAACTCCGCTTTTTCGCCTGTTTTTGCCTTGTCTCGG
>JAIERD010000430.1 GCA_019747155.1 Pseudomonadaceae bacterium | reverse complement strand
GTCTGCCCGACCGGCGTGTTTCCCGACAAAACTCACTCCGAGCGCTACACCCGTAAATGGGACATGCAGTTCTCGCCGAGCATCTGCCATGGCTGTGCCTCCGGCTG
The DNA here is from genome assembly GCA_019747155.1 of Pseudomonadaceae bacterium. Lineage (GTDB taxonomy): Bacteria > Pseudomonadota > Gammaproteobacteria > Pseudomonadales > Pseudomonadaceae > Aquipseudomonas. The sequence continues at coordinate 2,383 of JAIERD010000430.1, read as the reverse complement.
CAATATCAGCCCGGGCGAGCGCTACGGCGAAATCCGCCGCATCGAAAACCGCTTCAATGGCTCGGTTAACCAGTATTTCCTCTGTGACCGTGGCCGCTTCGGCTATGGCTACGTCAATCGCACCGACCGTCCACGCCAACCACGCATTGCCAATGGCAACAGCCTGAGCCTGGATGTGGCTCTGGATAACGCCGCCGCCTTGCTAAAAGACCGCCGCGTAATCGGCATCGGCTCGCCACGGGCGAGCCTAGAAAGCAACTTTGCCCTGCGCGAACTAGTCGGGCCTGAGAACTTCTACTCAGGTGTTGCGGCTAATGAGTTGGATTGCCTGCGCTTAACACTGAAAATCCTGCAAGACAGCCCGCTGCCAATCGCCTCGATGCGCGACATCGAAGTACACGATGCAGTGTTCGTGCTTGGTGAAGACCTGACCCAAACCGCTGCGCGCATCGCCCTGGCGCTGCGGCAAACGGTTAAAGGCAAGGCTATCGCCATGGCCGAGGCGATGAAAGTTCAGCCTTGGCTGGATGCCGCGGTACAGAACATCGGCCAACACGCGCTTAACCCGCTGTTTATCGCCAGCCTGACCGCGACCAAGCTCGATGATGTTGCCGAAGAATGCGTACACGCCGCCACTGATGATCTGGCGCGTTTGGGCTTTGCCGTGGCCCACGCCATCGATGCCAGCTCGCCTGCAGTCGCCAACCTCGATCCAGAAGCGGCAGCCTTGGCTCAGCGGATTGCTACTGCACTACTGAACGCCAAACGCCCGTTGTTGGTTAGCGGTGCATCTCTCGGTTCACCAGCCATTCTGCAAGCCAGCGCCAATATCGCCAAAGCCCTCAAGCTGCGCGAGAAGAACGCTTCGATCAGCTTGGTGGTGACTGAGGCCAACAGCCTCGGCCTCGCCTTGCTGACCGGCAAAGCCCAAGGCGATTCAGTTGAAGCAGGCCTGCAAAGCCTGATCGACGGCCAAGCCGATGCCTTGATCGTGCTGGAAAACGATCTTTATCGCCGCACCGAGAGCGCTCTGGTGGATGCAGCCTTGCAGGCCGCCAAGGTACTGATTGTGCTCGACCACCAGCACACGCCAACCGCCGCCCGCGCCGACTTGCTGCTGCCGGCCGCCAGTTTTGCCGAAGGCGACGGTACTCTGGTCAGCCAGGAAGGTCGCGCGCAGCGCTTCTTCCAGGTCTTCGAGCCGTCCTATTACGACGACAAGATATTGATTCGTGAAGGCTGGCGCTGGTTGCATGCCCTGCACAGCACAATGCGGCACAAGCCGGTGGACTGGACCCAGCTGGACCAGGTCACCGAAGCCTGCGCCGCCGCGCAAACAGAACTGGCTGGCATTCTTGATGCAGCGCCAAGTGCGGCGTTCCGCATCAAGGGGCTAAAGCTGGCCCGGGCACCGCTGCGCTACAGCGGCCGGACCTCAATGCGCGCCGATATCAGCGTGCATGAACCGCGCACCCCGCAGGATCAGGACAGCGCTTTCGCCTATTCAATGGAAGGCTACTCGGGCGCCGCCGAACCGCGTCAGCAAGTGCCATTTGCCTGGGCGCCGGGCTGGAACTCGCCGCAAGCCTGGAACAAGTTCCAGGATGAAGTCGGTGGTCATCTGCGCGCCGGCGACCCAGGCACCCGCCTGATCGAACCTAAAGGCGATGGGCTGACCTGGTTCAGTAACGTGCCCGGCCCATTTGCTCCGGCCGCCGGTCACTGGCAAGTGGTGCCGCTGTACCACCTGTTTGGCAGTGAAGAAACCTCGGCCCGTGCTGAACCCATTCAAGCGCGGATACCCCAGGCTTATGTCGCCATGGCGAAAGCTGAAGCGGACAAACTTGGGGTTAACGATGGCGCAATGCTCAGCCTGAAAATCGGCGAAGCCAGCCTGCGTTTACCTCTAGTGATCGACGACAATCTAAGCCTTGGTGTGATTGGTTTGCCGGGCGGCTTGAACGGTATTCCGTCGGTGCTGTTTGGTAAATTCGCCCACTCCCTGCAGGAGGCCGCGCTATGAGTTGGCTGACTCCCGACTTGCTGGATATCCTCTGGGCGATGGTCAAAGCCGTGATCATTTTGCTCTCGGTGGTGATCTGCGGTGCGCTGCTGAGCTGGGTTGAGCGGCGTTTGCTGGCGCTCTGGCAAGACCGTTACGGCCCGAACAGGGTCGGTCCGTTTGGCGCCTTTCAAATCGCAGCGGACATGGTCAAGATGTTCTTCAAGGAAGACTGGACGCCGCCGTTCGCCGACAAGATGATTTTCACCATCGCACCGATCGTGGCCTTCAGCACCTTGCTGATCGCTTTTGCTGTGGTGCCTATCACCCCAACTTGGGGCGTGGCAGATCTGAACATCGGCTTGTTGTTCTTCTTCGCCA
>JAIERD010000423.1 GCA_019747155.1 Pseudomonadaceae bacterium | reverse complement strand
TTCATCGGGCGTCTATAGAGGGACAGATGTCCCAATTTGTTAACCGTCAAACTGTCAACCTATAACAGGACGGGTCAGTTATACGGTCAAAGGGGAAAGTGCCACTCTACCTTAAGCGATCAATGAAATCAATCCCTGCGAGCGATGCCGTGGGCATTATCTTTTTCTCTGCTTCCTGATCGTTCAGAGCGTGAATGGTGGGTTCATCCACGACCCAAGGAAACCCGAGATGAGCACCAAGCCCAACGCCATCGATGCCCATCAGGATCAGGGGAGTTCCTAATTCAGGCGCAAAACCAGAAAGCCACGGGTGCGTGCGTCCTTCCGCACCAATCCCATGACACGGTTCTTGTGTGCGGACCAACTCTTGTATGAACTGAGGATTCAAGCCCGGTGGTAAGAGCGGATATTCTTTCATGCGGAACGTTTTTGGCCGGGGGGCTTTATCGCCGCCGAACTGGGCAAGATACGTTGCGCAAACTTCTCCACCGGGAAATCAAAGGTCCCACGCAGGTTGATACCTTCGATGTTGATGGGTGCAATGCGACGCAAGTCTTCGGACAAGGGATTTTCTCCAGCAGCCTGTATGCGGTTGAGGGCGTTTTGCATGTGGCCCGCGTTCCACGCCATTACGGAGTTGCTGAGCAGGCTCAACGATGAAGAAACTGCTGCCACCGATTCCATGCGCTTGGACAGTGCAGCCGGAATCTTGCCCGTATGAATAGCCCGGTACAAGGTATGCGTGGCCTCGCCACGATTCAGGGCATGGCGAACTTCGCTCCGGAATGCCGGGTTCAAAAAATAGTCCACCAGGTAGATGGTGCGTTGCAGTAAGCCATACTGCACGCCACCGTCGTAGATGGTCTGACCACGTGCGTCCGAACCAAAACGATTCAGTACCTGAACAGCGCTGCATTGGCCGCTGTACACCGAGGCAGCAATCCGTACCAGCTCATCGTAAACCACCTCCATGTCGGCCATGTTCAGATCACACACCAGAACACCGGCCAGACTGGCGGGGCCAGCATATCCCTTGAAGGCGTGAAGTTTGCGGTGTTTGATATCGGCAAGGTGTGGGCATAGGTCAAAGTGCAGGAGCTTGCCCAGTCCCATGGCAAAGTCGGTGTACCCATGTGTATCCACGGCAAGTTGCCCGACATCTTCCACAGCAGTCTGACGCACCATCCCCTCCAGCGCTACCCCGGCTTGGCGCTCATTGAGCAAAACAGGCTGGTCGTAAAAAATCCCCCAGCCATCCCGTTTATGGCTGTAAACTCCAATTGAGGTGGTTTTGCGCCGTGGATCAGCTCGGGCTTGCCAAATAGAACGCTCTGTTTCTAAGCTCATCATGTCGGAAGACGCCAGATTCGCTCGCCCCCAGTGCTGGGCAATGCCAAACCGGTGAAGGTACTGAATCACAGCATCGCTGGCTTGGCGCAGCAGCCTCTCATCGCACAGCCGCTTCATGTTGCGTCGGATGGCTTCTGTCGGCACTTCTGGAATCATCCGCGACAACTCAGCAGCTGACATGGAGGTACCGTGCGCTAGGACGGCGGCATACACCATGAGCAATTCGCGCCGGTTGTGCGGCTCTCTGCCCAGCAATATCCAACTAAACCGCACCGCACTATCGATTTCCAGAACGATTTCAGGGAGCTGTCCCAAGGGCCGGTCACTCAAGAGTGCGCGCCGCAGTTCTGCCACTCGCACATCTTGCGGGCTCGCTGGTTGGCGTTCCAGAATCATGCCATCGGCTTCTACCTGGACCTGCCCGCTGGATGCGGCTTCTCCGAACTCCTGCAGCCTGGTTTCCAGTAGCTCCACCACGGGCTGCAAGTGCTCCTTCGGATCTCTGGACAATTTCAAATGCCCGTAATGGACATTGCGATGGATGACCCACTGCTCCTTGGAGATCAGCAAACTAGCCTGGCTGCGAAATGCAAATGTATGGGACAGATAGACAGAACCATTGCGCAGTGCCACACGAAGCGCGAACAAGGTGGCCCATTCAAATGCACACAAGGCCTTGCGACGGTCGGCATCTGCAAAGGCCTCACGCCATCGGTTGCCCAGCCTGATCGTCGGGATGGTGACCAAGGTGTTGACCTTGCGATCGTAAGTTTCCCGCAGCAATGTCAAGGCGGCGATCACCGGGTGATCGCCATGCGCCTCCAGCGGCAAGGTCAACAGGCGAGCCAGAATGGCGCGCGCCTGTTTGGGGTTCTCTATCAAATAAGCCCGTGCCATAGCAGAACGGCTCAATTTGGTGTCCGTCAGGGTTGCGGTAACCAGATCACACAGCTTAGTTTTGAGGTCTTCAAGGGAGAGGTCGCTTTGGGTGGCCAGTCCTTTGACGTTCAGGGCAAATTTCAGAAATTTGGACTGCACGTCGGTGGCGCTGGGTGCTGTTTCCCGCGAAGCCTCGTTGATTGAGGCGCGAATCCAGCGGCGCAGCATCAGTAGCAACTGGTCAGAGGCGGTGCA
>JAIERD010000473.1 GCA_019747155.1 Pseudomonadaceae bacterium | reverse complement strand
GCGGCTGATTCCGGGCCTGCGCGAGGAGTGTGTGAATCTGTCCGGAGCCACCTCGCTGGCCGAAGCCATCGACCTGATGTCCTGCGCCACGGCGGTGGTCGCCAACGATTCCGGTTTGATGCACGTGGCGGCCGCCTTGAACCGGCCGCTGGTGGCGGTGTATGGCTCGACTTCACCGCAGTTCACTCCGCCCCTGGCCGAGCAGGTGGAAATCGTTCGCTTAGGCATCGAATGCAGCCCCTGTTTCGATCGCACCTGCCGCTTCGGTCACTACAACTGCCTGCGCGAGCTGAAGCCGCGTCCGGTCATGGAAGCGCTGGACCGCCTGGTCAGCGATCCGGTTGAGGTGCAGTAGTTTGCGGGTACTGCTAATCAAAACCTCCTCGCTCGGCGATGTGATCCACAGTCTGCCGGCCCTGACTGACGCGGCGCGGGCGATCCCCGGTATCCAGTTCGACTGGGTGGTGGAAGAGGGCTTCGCCGAGATTCCTGCCTGGCACCCAGCCGTGGCCCAGGTGATTCCGGTGGCGCTGCGGCGCTGGCGCAAGAACCTCTGGCAAACCCTGCGCAGCGGCGAGTGGCAACGCTTCAAGCAGCGTCTGCAAGCGACTGAATACGATCTGGTGATCGACGCCCAGGGCTTGCTGAAAAGCGCCCTGTTGACTCGTTACGTCAAGGCGCCAGTGGCCGGGCTGGATCGCCAATCGGCCCGCGAGCCCTTGGCCAGCCGCTTCTATGATCGCCCGCAAAGTGTGGCCTGGGGCCAACATGCGGTCGAGCGGGTGCGGCAGTTGTTCGCTCAGGCGCTCGGTTATCCGTTGCCCTCGGGCGCCGGCGATTACGGTTTGAGTCGTGAGCGTTTGTTGGATGGTTCGCCCGGGCAGCCCTATGTGTTGTTTCTGCATGGCACCACCTGGGCCAGCAAACACTGGCCGGAAGCCGACTGGCGGGCCCTGGCCGAACACCTCGACAGCCGTGGCCTGGCCGTGCGCCTGCCGTGGGGCAACGCGCCGGAAAAGGCCCGGGCCGAACGCATCGTTGCCGGTCTCCAGCATGCGGCCGTGTTGCCCAAACTGAATCTGCGCAGCGTGGCAGCGGCGATCGCCGGCGCCCGCGCCTGCGTGGCGGTGGATACCGGTCTCGGTCATCTGGCTGCGGCGCTGGATGTGCCGACCATCTCGCTGTATGGCCCGACCCTGCCAGGCAAGGTCGGTGCCTATGGGCGCGGCCAGATACATTTGTGCGCCACAGGCCCGTTGGCCGGCGGCGGTGATCGTAACCAAGCCTGTTTCGACGGGCTCGACGCCGCGCGCGTGGCCCCTGAGCTAGAGCGCTTGTTGGCCGGTTTGGAGAAGCACTGATGCAACTGGCCTTTATCCTCTACAAATACTTTCCCTACGGCGGCCTGCAGCGCGACTTTATGCGCATCGCCTTGGAGTGCCAGCAGCGTGGCCACGGCATTCGCGTCTATACGCCGATTTGGGAAGGCGAAGTGCCGGCCGGCTTCGAAGTGGTGGTGGTGCCGGTCAAGGCGCTGTTCAATCATCGGCGCAACGAGAAACTCACGGCTTGGATCAAACTCGACTTGGCCAAGCGGCCGGTCGATCGGGTCATAGGGTTCAACAAGATGCCGGGCCTGGACGTTTATTACGCCGCCGACGGCTGTTTCGAAGACAAGGCGCAGACCCTGCGCAACAGCCTGTACCGCCGCTGGGGCCGCTACAAGCATTTCGCCGACTACGAGCGGGCCGTGTTCGCCCCCGAGTCGAAGACCGAAATTCTGATGATTTCCGAGGTGCAGCAGCCGCTGTTCGTCAAGCATTACGCCACCCAGGCCGAGCGCTTTCATCTGCTGCCGCCGGGCATCACCCAGGACCGTCGCGCGCCGGCCAATGCAGCCCAAATTCGTGCCGAGTTTCGCCGCGAGTTCAAGCTCAGTGATGACGATCTGCTGCTGGTGCAGATCGGCTCGGGCTTCAAGACCAAGGGCCTGGACCGTAGCCTCAAGGCGCTGGCCGCCTTGCCGCGCGAACTGAAGCAGCGCAGCCGGCTGATCGCCATCGGCCAGGACGACCCAGCGCAATTCAAGTTGCAGGCTCAAGCGCTAGGCGTGTCGGGGCAGGTGGAGATTCTCAAGGGGCGCAGCGATATTCCACGCTTCTTGCTCGGTGCCGATTTGCTGATTCATCCGGCCTACAACGAAAATACCGGCACTGTGCTGCTGGAAGCCCTGGTATCCGGTTTGCCGGTGTTGGTCAGCGCGGTCTGCGGCTACGCCCATTACATTGCCGAGGCCGATTGCGGTCGGGTGCTGGCCGAGCCCTTTTCCCAGACTGAGCTTAATCAGCAGCTGGCGGCGATGCTTAGCGATGATTCGGCACGCGCCGCTTGGGGCGCTAATGGCTTGGCCTTCGCCGCCACGGCCGATCTGTATTCCATGCCGCAGCACGCGGCCGATGTGATTTTGGCGGAGC
>JAIERD010000445.1 GCA_019747155.1 Pseudomonadaceae bacterium | reverse complement strand
CTTGGGCTCTGAGCACTTGAGCGCGGCGATGCTGGATGAGTTTCGAGCATTCTGGGTAACCCGTGCCACCGCTGAACGCCATGCCGGGTGGCGCCACCGGCTGGTGAAGTGGGCCAAGCTGCAAGCCACACGGGCAGCGGCCAACCCCTCCAAGCCTAGTGCTGCTGACGTTGATTTTGATGAGCTTGATTGGCTTGGTGGGCAGCCATGATCGCCGCCCAGACCTTGGTTACTCGGATTGTTCGCAATGGGGCGAGCGGCCTACCGGCCATGCCGGCGCCGAAGTCGGCCGATGTGGTGGCTGCGCTAAGCCAGCAGGAGCGCACTGCCGTCGAGGAGCTGATCAATCGGCTGTTCCGTGAGATTCGCAATGCTCGCCCCGCTTGGCGGCAGGCGTGGCCGACCAAGGAGGCGCTGGCGTCCGCCAAAGTCACCTGGGTACTGGCTCTTGTCGAGGGTGAGGTTCGTGACTGGGATCGGCAGATCGAGGCGGGCCTGCGCCGGCTGCGGGCAGAACCTAGCGACTTTGTGCCGTCTCCCGGCAAGTTCGTTGAGTGGTGCCGCCCGACGGCTGAATCGCTCGGTTTGCAGTCTGCTAAGCGCGCCTACGGTGAGGCCTGCTGTAACGCGCACCCGTCATCCCGCGCCTCTGCTACTTGGTCTCACCCTGCGACTTATCACGCGGCCATCGACGTTGGCCTTGACGTGCTGATGCAGTTGCCCGGTTTTGATACTTGGAAGCTTTTCGAGCGCAGCTACGCGGTGATGGTACAGCGCGTAATGGACGGAGAAGCCCTTGGCTCTGGCGTGCTTGTTGGCATTGGGTGCGACAGCCAGAAGTCGGTAGCGCAGCTTACTGAGGAATACAGCCTGCAGTTCGCGATGCGGGTACGTGAGGCGCAGGGCTTGGTGGAAACCGGGAGCGGGGCGCGTGAGGCGCTGCTGGCGAAGCTGCGGATTAAGCGGTGATTTGCCCGCTCTGGCTGGCTGAGCAGCGGCGGTATTTGGAACAGTTAGGCCTGATTAAACCGAAAGAGGATGCCCAATGAAGCGAATTTTACCCGTGCTGGCTCTCCCGCTGCTGTTGTCGCTGTCGTTCTCGCCGGCCGCGCCTGCGCTTTGGTTTTACTGGGTGTACGTGAGGGGCGTTAAGTGAAGTGGCGGCCAAAGCTCGACCGAGACGGCAACCAAATTAAGGATTGCTGGCTGAGTGATGACGGCTACACCGTCGCCTTGTGCCGGCTGCCGGAGAAGCGCTATACGATCACGCGCCCCGGTGGCAGCTTGCCGTTTGCCTATACCGGTGAGCGTGAGGATGTGCAGCGGCTGATTGAGGCGGATATCAAGGCCAGTGCGGTGCCGGCATGACGGTGGCCAAGGCCGGTATGCGAACCACGGGCGAGGTGGTGTTGTGGTGGCTTGCGCGCGTCGAGGCGAATCGGGCGACCTCGGACAGTTACAAGCGCAGCTCGCGCTCGATGGTGCGCAAGAACATTGTGCCAGCGGTGGGTAAGGTGCTGGTCACTAAGCTTGACCGCCGGGTGCTGGATGACAAGCTGGTGTGGCCAATGGTGTGCGCCGGCAAGAAGGCGGGCACCCAGCAGAAGGCGTTTCAGGCGTTGCGGCAGGCCTTTTTGATGGCCGAGAAAACCGGCCGCATTGCGGCCAACCCGATGGCGTCGCTGACCTTTAAAAGCTTTCATTCGGGCGCTATCGGTAGCAAGCCCGCAAACCTGTCGCGGGTTGATTTGCCGGCGCTTGTGCAGCAGTTGGCGGCTGACTTTAACCGCGATCCTGCGAGTGGCTTGCTTCCGCTGATGATGCTGGCTCACGGCACGCGCATCGGCGAAACCCTGCAGGCGCAGTGGGCGCATATCTCGCTGACGGAGCGGGTGTGGGTGCTGCCGGAACTTAATTGTAAGTCTCGCCGGCAGCACCTGTTGCCGCTCACGCCGCAGGTGTTGGCATTGCTGGCACGCTACCGAGAGGCGTTGCCGGATGCTCGGGCGCAGTTTGGGTGGGTGTTCCCGGTGCGGGGCGGCGCTCGGCTGTCGGCCACCACGGCCAGCTCGATGTTTCGGACTATCTCGGGTGGCAAGTGGTCGAGCCATGACCTGCGCAAGTTGATGCGCGACTGCCTGGCTGACCTTGGCGTGGATTACTTCATCGGTGAGCGGCTGATCAATCATAGCTTGGGCAAGGTCTCTGAAACCTACCTGACGCGCGACGTGATGGACCGTTGCAGGGAGGCGTTGGAACGCTGGCATGCGCGCCTTGATGAGTGCGGGTTTTCCATCGCGACCGGCCTAGATAGTGCTCTTCCTGCATCCTCACAAAACAGCGCAGAGCTAGACGCGGCGTGACCTGTGGCCCTTTTATGTATTTTCAGTTGTAGAGGATGAAGATGGCGCAAAAGGAGTGTAATCAGGTGCTGTTGCCATGGCCGCCGAAGGTGTTGAGCCC
>JAIERD010000044.1 GCA_019747155.1 Pseudomonadaceae bacterium | reverse complement strand
ATTACCTGACCGCGCAAGGGGTGGATGGCACGCGTTTGTCGACCCGTGGCGCCGGCCCAGATCAGCCGATTGCCAGCAACGCGACTGCCGATGGTCGCGCACAAAACCGTCGGGTTGAAGTCAATCTGCGGCCGCTGCCGGGTCAGCCACAGTAACGTTGTACGGCTCATCGAGGCCCGCCATTTGGCGGGCTTTTTTGTGCCCGCGAAAAACCCACATTCAGTTGGGCAGACGCCGACCGCTGGGGCGCGCACAGTGATGCACATCACAATAAGTGCCGTGAGAGCGGCCGAGGAGTTAGCTGTGCGTGTGGGCTTGGTAGTGGATGCAACCTGCGATTTACCCGCTGACTTTTTACAGGCGCATGGCGTGCGGGTGTTGCCGATCGTGCTGAATGTGGCCGGCCAACGCTTTATTGATCGGCGCGAGCCGCAGGCGACTCAGGCGTTTTATCAGCAGCAATTGCCGACTGTGCTGGCCGGTGATCATAGCCAGCCGCTGCCAGTGTTGGAGCTGCAGCAATGGTTGCTGGAAGAGCTGGTCAGCGAGTTTGATTACCTGCTGTGCCTGACGGTGTGCAGCCAGCGTAGCCAGATTTTTGAGCATGCGACCCAGGCTTCCTTTGGCCTGTTGCAGTGTTACCGCGAGCGGCGAGCGGCCGCTGGGTTGACTGGGCCCTTTGCGATGCGGGTGATCGACAGTAAAAGCGTGTTTGCCGGGGTGGGGCTGCTGGCCGCCGAGGCGCTACGGCTGATCGGCAGCGGTGCCCATCCGAATGCGATTCGCACGCGGCTGGAGCAGCTGGCCGGGCAGACCTGCACCTTTATCGTCGCCGATGATCTGGCCCATTTGCGCCAGCGCGGTTTTCAAAAGGGCGATCGCAGTGGCTTGCTCGACAAGGTGCGCGGCGCGGCTCTGGGGCTGGGTTCGTTGCTGGACGTAAAGCCGGTGTTGAGCGTGCAAAGCGGCGCCGACAAACCGGTGGCCTTGTCGCCGAGCTTTGACAAAGCCGCCGAAAAACTCTTTGCCCATGCGGCCAGGCGGGTGGCGGCCAATGAGCTGCTGGCACCGCAACTGTGCCTGAGTTACGCCGGCGATTTATCGGTGGTGCGCGACTTACCGGGCTTTGCCGCCCTGGAACAGCTCTGCACTGAGCGGGCGGTAGCCTTGCAGTTGTCGATGCTCAGCGCCACCGGCGCGATCAACCTGGGCCGTGGCGCCTTGAGCCTGGCTTACGCCGCGCCGGCCAAAGCTTTTGATTAGGTTCTGTGGCCGTTACGTGTTGAGTGCAACATGTAGGGTGGGCTTCAGCCCACCGTCTCTGAACGCCTTAATATTGGTGGGCTGAAGCCCACCCTACGCAAAGCCCAGCGCCGACAGCTCAGCCTCCGTCCGGCGCAGCAGGTAGTAGGGACATGGTTTTTGATTAAGCCGCAGCTGCGCGCAGGTAGCTTTCCAAGTGCTCAATAGTGCGCTCCCAGCCTTGCCGGCTGGCGTGTTGCCGGGCGTTCAGGCGGACGCGGCGCAGGGTTTCGCGCTCGGCCAATAGCCACACCGCAGCGGCGCCAAACCCACGGTTGTCGTGCGGCAGTACCAGTGCGCCGTTGTGGCCGTGGCGAATCTGTTGGCTGGCGGCAGCCTGGTCAAAGGCCACCACGCCAAGGCCTGAGGCCAGGGCTTCGAGCAGTACCTTGGCGGAGCTTGCGCGCATGCTGGGCAGCAGCAACAGATCGCCCGAGGCCAGGTGCTCGGCCAGCGCTGCGCCGCGTTGCTGGCCGCTAAAGATCGCGTTTGGCAGCACCCGTTGGAGGACCTCGCGTTGCGGGCCGTCACCGATCAGGATCAGTTTGAACTGGCGTTGTGGATAGGCCGTTTGCAAGGCCTGAAAGCTGGGCGCAAGCACATCGAGGTTGTGCTCGGTGGCCAAGCGGCCGACATGCAGCACGGCGATGTCGTCCTCCTGCAAGCCCCAGCTGGCGCGCAAACTACCGTTACGTTGACGCGGATGAAACAACTGCCCATCGACGCCGTTGGCGAGTAACTGCACATGCTGAAAGCCACGGCGGGTTAACTCAAGACACTGGTTGGTGCTGGGCACCAGGGTCAGTTGCGTGCGGTTGTGAAACCAGCGCAGGTAATGGTCCAGCAAGCGGCTCAGCAAGCCTCGCCCGGAATGCTGGGCCGATTGCTGAAAGCTGGTGTGAAAACCGCTGACCACCGGGATTCCCAAGCGCCGCGCCGCCCACAGTGCGGACAGCCCTAGCGGGCCTTCGGTGGCGATATAGAGCACGTCCGGGCGTTGCTGTTGCCAGTGACGGAATAGTTTGCGCCGCGCCGACAAGCCCCACTGCAGGCCGGGATAGCCGGGTAGCGGCCAGCCGTGGGTGAGGAGCAACTGGGCGTCGCTGTGCCGGTTAGCGTCGCTGCTTTGCCGTGGTCGGACGACTTGCAGCTGATGGCC
>JAIERD010000265.1 GCA_019747155.1 Pseudomonadaceae bacterium | reverse complement strand
AAAAGGTAATGGCCAGCGCCAGCGGAATGGCCGTCAGGGAAATCAGCGTGGTGCGCACATTCATCAAGAACAGCAGCAAGATGATCGCCACCATGATCGCGCCGTCGCGCAAAGCCTCTTGCACGTTGGCAATCGAGGCGTCGATAAAATCGGCCTGACGAAACGACACTTCGGGCTTGCTGATCCCCGCCGGCAGGGCCTTGCTCAGGCTGGCCAGGGCCTCTTCAATTTGTCCGGTGAGCTTGATCGAGTCGGCATTGGGCTGTTTCTGCACGCTAACAATGACTGCCGGTTTTCCGGCAAAGCCGGCATCGCCGCGTTTGAAGGCCGCTGCGAACTTCACCTCGGCGACTTGCTTGAGCAGAATCGGCTGGCCATTGACCACCTTGACGGCCAGATTTTGCATGTCCGCCAGTTTGGTGGTGCGGCCCATATTGCGGATCAGGTATTCGCGGGCATTCTGCTCCAGGTAGCCGCCACTGGTATTGCTGGAAAAACCCTTCAAGGTGTTGGCCAGCTCGTCATAACTGACGTCCAACTGGGCCATCATCGCCGAGTTCGGCTCGACCCGAAATTGCCGCACTTCGCCGCCAATCGGAATCACCTGAGCGACGCCGGGAATCGACAGCAAACGCGGACGCAGGACGAAATCGACATACTCGCGCACGGCCATCGGGCTGCTGTTATCCGGGTCGGCCGGGAAGGCAATCAGCATGATTTCGCCCATCACCGAGGAGATCGGTCCCATGGCCGGTTTGACGCCCTCGGGCAACTGCTCCTTGACCTCGGCCAGGCGCTCGGCAATCAACTGGCGATTGCGATAGATGTCCGAACCCCATTCAAACTCGGCATACACAATCGACAAACCGATGCCCGACACCGAGCGAACCCGGGTGACGCCGGGCATGCCATTCAAGGCAGTTTCCAGCGGAAAGCTGACCAGTTGCTCGACCTCCTCCGGCGCCATGCCACCGGCCTCGGTCATGATGGTGACCGTCGGTTTATTGAGGTCGGGAAAGACATCCACGGACATTTGTTGCGCGGTCAGGCCGCCATAGATCATGGTGATCACGGCAAAGGCCAACACAAACAGCCGATTTTGCAGACTGGTATTAACGATCCAACTAAACATTGTCTTTCCTCGGTACAGCAGTCAACGTCGGCTCATGCTGTCGGCGTAGGGTGGGCTTTAGCCCACCAATAAATACCTTCGAGCGGTGCGGCGGCGGCGCGGCGGTGGTGGGCTGAAGCCCACCCTACGCCCACCCACTAAATCGACTCGCAGCGGCTCCTTAACGAATCTGATTGAGCAGACTGGCCCCTTCCGTGACCACCCGACTGCCGGGTTTGATCTGCGTCACCAGTACCGTCTTGCCATCCAATGCCTGCGGCTGCACCGGCACGGCGCGAAATACCAGCGCCTGTTCGTGCAACCAGACCACCGATTCATTGGCACTGTTTTTCACCACGCTGCTGGCCGGCAGCACCACCCCGGTAAGCTGCTCGCGGGTCTGGGCGATCAGCCGGACTGTTTGCCCTAGCGCTAATGGCATGGGTTGCTGCGGGGCAAAACGCAGCGGCAAGGCACCGTCGCGCAGCACCAGAGCGCCGCCCAGATAACGCAAGCTAACGCCTTGCAACGAGGCGCCGGCCAGGTTATTGACCAGCGCCGGATCATAGGCCAGGGCTTCGATCTGTAAGCCTGCCGGGTCGACGATACTGAACAGCACATCGCGCGGCTCGACCACCTGACCATTGACTACATCACTGGCGGCCAGCACCCCGGCGCCTGGCGCGCGCAACGCCTCTCCCGCATTCACCGCCGCCAGCGCCGCAGCGCGGCCACGCAGCTCGGTCAATTCGGCCTGGGCCGCCTGCAGATCCTTACCCGGTAGGCTGTTGACCAGCGCTTGCAAGCGTTGCAGGTTTTGCTGGGCCAGGGTCAGTTGGCTACGGGTCGCGGCCAGCTCGGCTTGTTGTTGCGCCAGCTCATAGGCGCTTACGGTTGGGATGACCCAAGCCAGAATTTGCCCCTGGCTGATGGCGCTGCCCAGGGCCGGTATGCCGCCTTCTGGGGCTTTAATCCGGCCGCTGCTGCTGGCCTGTACCTGACCGCCACGATTGGGGTCCATCACCACATGGCCATTCAGTTCGACCGACTTGGCCACCGAGCTTTGGCTGGCCAACAAGGTGCGCACGCCCAGCCGATGCTGAGCCTCCTTGGGCAGCATTACGCGGCCATCGGGCAAGCGCTGTGGATTATTGCCGCCGCTGGCAACCGGCGCGGCCTCGGCATGCACCTCGTCGCCGTGGGCCAGGACGTTAGGGCTATGACCGCTCGCAACCGCCATCAATAACAGCGCGGCGACCGACAGCGACTTAGAGTTAAGCGTACGGCTCATAAGGCTGGGGCTCCGTTATTACGCGAAACGCGACGTTGACGGCGCGTGAACAGCAGTAC
>JAIERD010000174.1 GCA_019747155.1 Pseudomonadaceae bacterium | reverse complement strand
GCGGTTTGCCGGTCGAGCGTCATGGTGGGTTACGGCGCGGTCGGGTTTTGTGTTGTTGGCAAGCCGCGGTTCGCGCCTAACCCACCCTACAAAGCTGTGCAACACATAACTGGGACATAGCCAAAATTTAACCCTGGGGATTGGCGCGGTAAGCGCCGGGGGTCAGGCCGGTCCATTTTTTGAAGGCTCGGTGAAAGGCCGAGGGCTCGGAGAAGCCCAGCTGTTCGGCGATTTCCTCGAGTGACAGTTCGCAGCGCGCTAGGTGATAGATCGCCAAGTCGCGGCGCAGTTGATCTTTGATTTCCTGAAAGCTCGAACCCTCTTCACTGAGGTGTCGGCGCAAGGTTTGTGGGCTCTTATTGAGTTGGCGGGCGACGGTTTCGAGGTCGGGCCAGCGCCGGCAATCACGGCCCAGTTGGCGCAGAATCTGGCTGATTAAACTGTCGCCGCCGTCTGGTCGGGCGAGCAGGTCGGCCGGTGAGTGCAGAAGAAACTGCTTGAGGGTGCGTTCATCTTGCAGCAGCGGCATTTCCAAGTAACGCGCCTGAAACAACAGGCTGGTGCTGCCGGCGACGAAGCGCCGACTGCAGGGAAATAGTCGTTGGTATTCGCCGCTGTGGGCCGGCTCTGAATAGGCGAAAGTGACTTCTTCTAAGCGAATGCGTTGACCGATCAACCAGCTGCCGAGCCGGTGCCAGATCACCAGCAAGCTCTCGACTAAGAAATGTTCGGGGTCGCGCAGGCTTGAGTCGTCGATGGTTAAGCGCGCCCAGTCGCCCTCACGGCTCAGGCGAATGCTCGGCGCATCGGGGAACAAGCTATAGAACAGCCCGCCGCGCACCAGGGCTTTCTCCAATGAGCGGCAATGGATGATGGCGTAACACATCATGGCAAAGGTGCCGCGCTTGCTGCGCTGGCTGCCAAAGCCCATGTACTCGTCGTCCAGATACTCCCAGAGGCGTTGCAGCAATTGGGCAAATTGCTCGGGGGCGATGCGCGCGCGCGGTTCATCCAACAGCGCAGGCTGGATATTCAACTGGCGCAGGATGGCGCTGCAGTCGTGGCCCTGTTGCTCGGCACCGCGCAAAGCGGCACGGACAAAATGGCTGGCAATGGTGCTTTCGCGCATGGCTGGTCTCGCTAAACAAACGCGCCGATGGTAGGCCGGGGAGATCTATGTCTACAAGCGCTGGCTGTGTGTAAGCCTGCGGTCGGAAAGCTCGGGGCTAGTCGGCATCGTCAAAGGGCAGCTCATTCAGGCGTAACGAAATTGCATCGAGCATCAGGCGTTACTGAATCGCCCTGGTTGCGTAGTTTTTGCGAGTGTTGGCTTGGGGGCGGTTGCATTCCCTGGTGACCGGCAGTTGTCGGCCAGGAGCTGCCGCCCAAGTCTGCTTCTGCCAGAAGACAACATTAAGCGTTTCTTACGATCTCGTCCCAGACGGTGGGGGACGCGAAAAGCTCGCCCAGAAAACCCACAAACGCTTTGACGTTGGGGCTGCCTCGTCGACTTTCCGGCCATAACGCAGTGATAGAAGAACGGTCGACCGCACACTCAGGGAAGAGCGGCTTCAATTGCCCACGAGTCACGTAGGGCGCCGCTACATAGGTCGGCGAAATACCTATTCCGCCACCCGCTGCGACCACTGCTGCAACGGCATCGCTGGCATCGATGACAATCGCCGAGTCCGGCACCAGCTCCACCACTATCCCGTCCACGCTGAACGGCCAGCGCAATGCCTGGCCTGAGCTTTGATAACGAAAGTTCACGCAGTCGTGATGCGCCAGATCGCTGAGTTCCAGCGGAGTGCCCCGCTTGGCCAGATAGGCCGGTGAAGCAAAAGCGGCTAGCCGATGAGGCGCCAAGGTTTTTGAGATCAGCCGCGAATCCGTCAGGTTGCCCACGCGTACCGCTACGTCGATGCCTTGCTCAATGATGTCCGAATAGTGGTCGACCAGGCGCAGGTCGATGGCGAGCTTTGGATAACGCTCGCGAAACCTGGGGATGGCCGGCGCCAGGATGTTCAGGCCAATCGGCGGCGGAGCGGTGATCTTCAATGTGCCGGAAGGCTCGCCGCGAGAGGCAACAGCGGCCTGATCGATGTCTTCCACCTCGCGCAAGATACGCAACGCCCGTTCGTACAAATCCCGCCCCTCTGGCGTCAGGGTCAGCGAGCGAGTCGTCCGGCTAAATAGCCTCAGTTCGAAGTGCTGTTCAAGGCGCTGGACGCTTTTGCTGATGGCTGACGGTGAGACCGATAAGTCTCGGGCTGCGGCGGTATAGCTACCCAGGGACGCGGCGCGGGCAAAGGCAATAAGACCGGTAAGGCGGTCCAACCCTATTTGTTCCTTCATGGCATCATTAAAGCGACTCACGCCCTAATTATCAATCTCGACTCAAGCCTTTAGCCTTTCTCCCATAGACGCCATCCAGGCGTTCAAGGAGATGGGCCATG
>JAIERD010000203.1 GCA_019747155.1 Pseudomonadaceae bacterium | reverse complement strand
GGGCAAATACTCATAGTTGAAGATGACCAGCGCCTCGCCGAGTTGACCCGCGAATACCTGGCCAGTAACGGCTTGGCGGTCGCTATCGAATCGGATGGAGCAAAAGCTGCGGCGCGGATTCTACGCGAACAGCCGGCCTTGGTGATCCTTGATTTGATGTTGCCGGGCGAAGACGGCCTGTCGATTTGCCGCACCTTGCGCAGCCAGCAGTATCGCGGTGCGATTTTGATGCTCACCGCACTGGCCGATGATATGGACCAGGTGCTGGGTCTGGAGCTGGGCGCCGACGACTACGTGTGCAAGCCGGTGCGCCCTCGTTTGCTGCTGGCGCGGGTGCATGCCTTGCTGCGGCGTAACCCGCCCAGTGCCCAGACCGATGTCGCGGCAACGGAGTTGCTGCAATTTGGTCCGCTGCACATCGACCACGCCCGCCGCGAGGCCAGCTTGCATGGGGTCAGCATCGAGCTGACCAGCGCCGAGTTCGATTTGCTCTGGTTGCTGGCGGCCAACAGTGGGCGGATTCTTTCGCGGGAAGAGATATTTACCGCTCTGCGCGGGGTCGGCTATGACGGCCTGGACCGCTCCATCGATGTGCGCATCTCGCGGATTCGGCCGAAAATCGGCGACGACCCCGAGCATCCAAAAGTGATCAAAACCGTGCGCGGTAAAGGCTATCTATTTGTCGCCCAGGCGGCGCAGGCGCTGTGAATTCCATCTTTCTGCGCATCTATGGCGGCATGCTGGCGGCCTTGGTGCTGGTGGCGCTGCTGGGGGTGGCGGCCTTGCACCTGGTCAATCAGGTGCGCGGTGACGAGTACCGCGAGCGCCTGGCCCAGGGCACCTTCCGGCTGATGGCCGACAACCTCAAACCGCAGAACGAATCGGCGCGGCGCAGCAGCCTCAGCCAGCTGCAAAGCTTGCTGGGGATTCCCCTGCAGTTGCAGGGCCTGGCCGAGCAGCCGCTGGACCACGCGGCGCGCACCCGGTTGCTGGCCGGGCAAGTGCTGGTGCGCCAGAGCGGCGCCCATGCGGCGAAGATTTACAGCCTGGTCAGCGCCGCGCCGGAGTTGGTGCTGATCGGTGAGGTGCGCCAGGTCAGCGAGCAACTGGCGCGCGCCACCGTGTATTTGCTCAGCGATGAATTGCTGCGTTATCCGGTGGCCGAGCAGCCGCTGCGGCTGGCCGAACTGAAACGCAGTAAGCAGTTTGGCTTCCCGCTGCAGCTGCTCGCTATCGATCAGACCCCGCTGGATGAAGACCAGCGCCGGCGGGTCGAGGAGGGCGATACGGTGATGGCGCTTGGGCAGGACGGCGATGCAGTGCATATCTTTGCCGGTTTGCTACAAAGCCCCTGGGTGCTGGAAATCGGCCCGTTGTCGTTGATGAACCCTGCGCCGCCGCAGTTGCTGGTGCTGATCGGTTTATTGGGCCTGAGCCTGATCGGCCTGATCGTTTATCTGCTGGTGCGTCAGTTGGAGCGTCGTCTGCGTGGGCTGGAGGGCGCCGCCACGCGGATTGCCGCCGGCAGTCTGAGTGCCCGCGCCCCGGCTGGCGGCGCCGACTCGGTCGGGCGGCTGGCGACAGCGTTCAATAATATGGCCATGCAACTGCAGCAACTGTTAACCATCCAGCGCGAAATGGTCCGCGCCGTGTCCCATGAGTTGCGCACCCCGGTGGCGCGCTTGCGTTTTGGTTTGGAGATGCTCGGCGATGCGCAAAATGCAGCGGCGCGGCGTAAATACCAGGACGGCATGGACAACGACATTCAAGAACTCGACCGCCTGGTGGACGAGATGCTCACCTATGCGCGCCTGGAACAAGGCGCACCGCCGCTGCAGTTTCAGCTGGTCGATCTGGATGCTTTGCTCGATCAGGTGCTCACCGAGCAAGCCTTGCTGCGCCCAGGTGTGCGGTTGGAGTGCGGCACGCCGCCGGGGGCAACGCCTGCGCTGGTGGAGGGCGAGTTGCGCTACCTGCACCGGGCGCTGCAAAACCTGGTGACCAATGCCATGCGTCACGCCGAAGGGCGGGTGCGGATCAGCTATCAGCTGGGGCCCGAGCATTGCCGGCTGGAGGTTGAGGATGACGGCCCCGGCGTGCCCGAGGCCGAGTGGGAGCGATTATTCACCCCGTTTTTGCGCCTGGATGACAGCCGCACCCGCGCCTCCGGTGGTCACGGGCTGGGCTTGTCGATAGTGCGGCGGATTATTCACTGGCACGCCGGCCGCGCCCTGATCGCCACCAGCGACAGCCTCGGCGGGGCGCGCTTTAGCCTGGTTTGGCCGCTGCGGCAGAGCAGTAATGAGGCCTAGCGCAGTCATTTTTGGCTATGTAGCCGTTAACTGTTGGCCGCAAAGTGTAGGGTGGGCTTCAGCCCACCAACCCCCTTATCGAGCCGTGGTGGGCTGAAGCCCACCCTACAAAGCCGCTACAGTGCCTGAT
>JAIERD010000185.1 GCA_019747155.1 Pseudomonadaceae bacterium | reverse complement strand
AATGCGAGCAGGCTCATGCCGGCACCTCGCCGATAACCGCTGCCATCGCCTGCATGTACAGGCCTTTCCAAGTATCAGGGTGCGGCTTGCCGGGGCGCCAGGTGCGCAGGTACAAGTCCCAGGCGCTGGCCACTGCGCCAACTGCAGGCAGCGCGGCCGGATCAGTCCATAGCAGCAGCCGAGCGAATGCCGCCGCTAAAACGTCATCAGTCACCAGCGCTGAATAAACCGCCGAGGCGCTGGCCGGAATGCCGCGAGTTCGACAGATCGCCGCCGCATGCTCACGGCTGGACGGATGGGTTAGCACACCGCGCACCCCGCCACCCTGCTCGAACTGCCAGAATCCAACGGCGGGACCGCCGATCTGCCGGCGATGCTCGAAGCGACTTTCTTGCAGGCCGACGGCAAGCATCTGGACTTCAGCCCGAGCGCCCGACATTTTCGCAGGCAGCAGTGCGAGCGCCGGGGCAATTGCCGACCGGCGTATTTGTTGCAAATCCATACTTTTCTCCAGGCAATAAAAAACCCGCCGAAGCGGGTCTTGGTGTGTTGATAGCTATCAGGCTTTAGCGGCCTCCATTGGCGCTACTTTGCCGGCTCTGGAAATCCAGCCCCAGCCCTCTTGACTGATGAAGTGAATAGATTGAGCGCCATATATGGGAGGTTCCCGCAATGGCTACAGCTGAATTCAGCCTCGATTGTTGTCGACCCGTCTGGATTTGGCTGTCTCTTGGCGTTCGCCTCAAGCCTGTCCATGCTATTGCGCGGGACCGGATAGGTCTGCATGAATGTCTCGGTCGCCACCTGCAGGCGCATTCTGCTGATGTTTTGTATCTGCGTTAGCGCTTCTGCCCACATTGCATTGCACTGCTCTGTAGAAAAGCACACGGGGGCTGGCGCCAGCGGTGGCGGCGGCTCTTTCGGGCCTGATGCGCAGCCAGAAATGGCTGCAGCGGCAAGTAGTGCGACGATAGCGCGCATATTCAACTCCCTGTCTTTTGGACTAGCCAGCTTATGCGTCAGGCCTGAACGCCGCAACTTCATCACGCTAAACGATGATGCCCGCCAGCCTGATTGCTTTTTCCAGCGCCAGCACTCGCTGAGAGGTCTGTAGCAACGTCGCGGTATCCGCCGCATATGCCGCCTTATTTTCCGTGCCTGTGCCAGCAGTCCACCCAGTGCCAGCCGGACCACCAAAGGCCGCCCAGGTGGTTGCTTGGCGCAGGTACAGGCGGCCGTCAGCAATGCTCAGCGCAATGCGTGCGTCTGCGAACGTCCAGGCAGCGTTAAGGTAGCGCGCGAGCTTGTTAGCCTTGCCTGCCCATGCGCCAGTTGGCGCGGGACCGACAATGTGGCGCTCGCCCTCTACGCCGGTTGGCGGCGTGTTGGCCAGGGCCGATGTAACTGCGCACTGCAACAGCATGTCGATTTGGTTGATCGACAGATTCAGGCCGCTCGCCGGGTCGGTGGTGTTTTGCGGCACAAACTCGATAGCGTTGTTTATTGAGCTGGTCATACGGTCACCGTGGCGGCCGGGCCGAGGCCCGTGATTGAGTTGTTTTGCTGTACGCTAAGCGTGCCAGCGGCATAGGGGATCGTTAGCGTTTGCGCTGTCGTGTCCCAGGTCGTGCCGTTTAGCGTTACGCGGTAGCCGGTGAAATACTTGCCCATGCCAACGCTTGTTCCACCCCCCAGGCGGCCGACGCCCTGCCAGCTGACGATCAGATTTGTCGAGATTTTTGGCGCAGACAAATAAGCCGGTGCACGCTCTTTCTGAGATACACCGGTAAAGGTTACCGTCTTGTTCGCGCCAGTCGTCAGCCCGTAGGAAATGGCGCGGAATGTCAGCGACCGGCCAAGCTCGAATAGCTCTGCCTCAATAAACGACAGCTGATTGCGGTCTAACAGCACGAACCGCTCGCCGGCAGTGTGAGCCACCGCTGCAGAGCCCTTGCGACCCCGTAGCAGCCCGGTCAGCTCCCACGTTGTTGCTGTGATCTGATTGACGCCCGAAAAGTTAATCAGCTCGTCACCGATGATCGCCAGATTGGCGCGGTTCTGCATTTCGGCCTGTGTGGCGCTGATTAATTCCATGTCGGCGCGCAGCAGCGTTACCCGCAAAACGCTGCTCATATCCGGATATTCTTCGGCATGCGCAGGTATGCCGGCCGACAGCGTGCCCATGATGGCGTTGGCCTCTGTGCCGTCGCTGTCTATCCAGTTCGCGCCGCCGTCGGTGGACAGCTCAACTGTGGCGCCGGTCCAGTTTTGCGTTGGGCTCGATACCGCGATGTAGTAGCCGAGCGCATCATCGCTGCTGCGCAGAATGTGCGAGTCGATAAATTCCATGACGGAATCAGCAACTATTAGGCCGGGAGGGTCTGCCGGCACCGTGATAGGCACGCCCGCAATGAAGGAGTCGTAAGCGCTGGC
>JAIERD010000582.1 GCA_019747155.1 Pseudomonadaceae bacterium | reverse complement strand
AAGTCGCCTCAGAAACTTGCCGATGCTTTGCAGTCTAGGCCCTGAGCGGGTCTTTGACTGACAGTCTGGTGGGTTCTAATCAGCCCTAGCTTGTAGCGTCTGCGCTAAAAGCGCTGCCGCGCTGGCCTCTAAGCGGGCCTTTTCACTGCGTAGGAATTTGCGCATGGCTTGCAGGTTGGTGATCTTTGCCTCGATTTGCGCCAGCTTTTTACCGACCAGCAGCGCGCCTTGAGCGCAGTCGAGCTGTTGTTCGCGTTGGGCGTGGAGTATTTCGCGAATCTCGCTGAGGGCAAAGCCCATCCCTTGCGCCTGCTGGATAAAGGTTAAATCGCTCAGGCTGCGCGGGCTGTATTCACGGTAGTTGTTGCCTTGGCGCTGCACGCTGAGCAGGCCGATGCTCTCGTAGTAACGCAAGGTATGGCGGCTGGCGCCGCTCTTTTGCTCAAGTTCACCAATGCGCATAAAAGCCTCTTGACTGTCGAGTATGCTCGATAGTTTAGGCTGTTTTAGTCGCTTGTCTATTGAGGCTAAAACATGAACGAAAATTGCTTTGTCACCGGCGGTACCGGCTATGTCGGGCAGCATTTATTGGCATTACTGACGGCCAAGGGCCACCCGGCCACGGTCTTAATGCGCAAACCCGAGGCCTTGCCTGCGTTGCAATTGTTGGTTGAGCAACACGGCGGCAATGGTAGTTTGCTGCGCACCGTGGAAGGGGATTTGGCCAAGCCGGACTTGGGGCTAGATGCGGCCGGGTTGCTGCTGGTTGGTCAGGCTAAGGTGCTGTTTCACCTTGGGGCGCAGTTCGCCTGGGGACTGACCCTCGAGCAGGCGCGGGCGGTCAACGTCAACGGTGCGCTGAGCGTCGCGCAACTGGCGGCCAAACAGGGCAGTCGGTTGCTGATGGTCAGCGGTTATATGCTGGAGAACCACGAGCATCTGCAGCGCGTTGGCGTCGATTTACAGCAGCCGGCGCGCACCGATTGGCCTGCAGTGTATCGGCGGGTCGGCGGCTATGAAGGCAGCAAGCTGGAGGCGCATTTTAAGGTGCTCGAATGCATGCAGGCGTTGGGCGGCGAGCTGACCATCGTCCATCCCGCGACAGTCTGCGGTCACAGCCAGAGCGGCCATATACTGCCGGCGCAGCCTTTGGCCGAGCTGATCAGCAATCTGGCCCATGGCAAGCTCAGCGCTATCCCGGGCACGCCGGCGCACTGGTTGCCGCTGGTGACGGTGGATTTTTTGGTCAAGTTGATGCTGGCAGCGGCGTTCGATCCGAGCCAGGTCGGTCAACAAGTGCTTGCGTTGGATGAGCGCACGCCGAACTTGCCGGGCCTGTTGGCGGTGCTCGCTGAGTCGCTAAACCGCAAGGCGCCACAGCGCTTTATGCCGATTGGCGTGCTGCGCTGGCTGCTGCGAATTCCGGGTTTGCCGAAACTGCTCAGTACCAGCGCCGAGTCACTGGATTTTATCCAGACCACCCGTTTCGATACTGCCGCCACTAAAGCCTTGGCGCGGCAGCATCAACTTGTGTGGCCGGATATTAACCAGGCCCTGCAGGCAACGACCCGTTACCTCAGCAGATGAGTTACGCCGCGCCTATCAATCCAGGTTGATAGGCGCTCAGAGCTGCTTGGCCACCCACTTGGCGTACGCGTCGATGAATTTTTGCAGGAAGGGTTTGATCCCATCCGACAGCGTGCCGGCTTCATCAAAGAAGCTGCCGGCGCCGCCGAGATAGGCTTCCGGTTGCTGCATCACCGGCACATCGAGAAACACCAGAGATTGACGCAGGTGATGGTTGGCGCCAAAACCGCCGACTGCGCTCGGCGAGGCGCTGAGTACGGCGCCCGGTTTGCCACTGAAAACGCTTTGACCGTAAGGCCGCGAACCCACATCGATGGCGTTTTTCATCGGTGCCGGCACTGAGCGGTTGTACTCGGGGGTGATAAACAACAGCGCATCGGCGGCCCGTACTTGGCTGCGAAACTGGCTGTAGGCGGGCGGTGGGGTGGCGCCATCGATGTCCTCGTTGTACAGAGGTAATTCGCCGATTTCGATGATTTGCAAACGCAGCGAGGGCGGTGCCAGGGCAATCAAGGCCTGCGCCAGTTGGCGATTGATCGAGGCCTTGCGCAGGCTGCCGACGAGGACTGCGACGTTGTAAGTGGCGCTCATGATGATTCCTTGCTGAGTGAGGGATCGGATGCCGCCGGCGATGGCGGCATGGATCAAAACTATAGCAAGGTGGTTTGTACGTGTTGGTTCGCTGGGCTATGTACCAGTTATGTGTTGTGCCGAGCTGTTGGCGATGGGCTTTGCGTAGGGTGGGCTTTAGCCCACCAATAATGCGGACTTCTGGAACAGTGGGCTGAAGCCCACCCTACGAAATCAACCTGCCACAGGTAACTGGGACGTAGCCTTTCAGG
>JAIERD010000024.1 GCA_019747155.1 Pseudomonadaceae bacterium | reverse complement strand
ATGCATCAATTATCCCTGGCCGAGATCGCCCGCGCCCTCGCCGCCAAACAGTTTTCTGCAGAAGAACTCAGCCGCCATCTGCTGAGCCGTATCAACGCGCTTGACCCGCAGCTCAACAGTTTTATTACGGTGACCGAAGAGCTGGCCATCCGCCAAGCCAAGGCCGCCGATGCGCGCCGCGCCGCCGGCGAAACCGGTGCCCTGCTCGGCGCACCAATCGCCCACAAAGACCTGTTTTGCACCGAGGGCGTACGCACCAGTTGCGGCTCGAAGATGCTCGATAACTTTATCGCGCCTTACAACGCCACCGTGGTCGACAAGCTCAATGCGGCAGGCACAGTGACCCTCGGCAAGCTGAACATGGACGAGTTCGCCATGGGCTCGGCCAACGAGTCGAGTCACTACGGCGCAGTTAAAAATCCGTGGGATTTAACCCGCGTACCCGGCGGCTCCTCCGGTGGCTCGGCCGCCGCCGTGGCTGCACGCCTGTTGCCGGCTGCAACCGGCACCGACACTGGCGGCTCAATCCGCCAACCGGCCGCGCTGACCAACCTCACTGGCATCAAGCCAACCTACGGCCGCGTCTCGCGCTGGGGCATGATCGCCTACGCCTCCAGCCTCGACCAGGCCGGCCCGCTGGCGCGCAATGCCGAAGACTGCGCGCTGCTGCTGCAAGCCATGGCCGGCTTCGACCCGCAAGACTCCACCAGCGTCGAACAGCCGTTGGATGATTACTTAGCGGCGCTGAACCTGCCGCTAAAAGGCCTGCGCATCGGTTTGCCGAAGGAATACTTCGCCGCCGGTCTGGATGGCCGCATCGCCGCCGCCACCTTGGCCGTGGTCGAAGAGCTGAAAAAGCTCGGTGCCACGGTTAAAGACATCAGCCTACCAAACACCCAGCACGCGATTGCCGCCTACTACGTGATCGCCCCAGCCGAGGCCAGCTCCAACCTGTCACGCTTCGACGGCGTGCGTTTTGGCTATCGCTGCGAGCAACCGAAAAATCTCGAAGACCTGTACAAGCGCTCGCGCTGCGAGGGCTTTGGCGATGAAGTGAAGCGGCGGATTCTGGTCGGCGCCTACGCACTGTCGGCCGGTTACTACGACGCCTACTACCTGCAAGCGCAGAAGATTCGCCGACTGATCAAAAACGACTTCGTTGCCGCCTTTCAAGAAGTGGATGTGATTCTCAGCCCGACCACGCCGAACCCGGCGTGGAAGCTCGGCGAGAAAAACAACGACCCGGTCGCTCAGTACCTGGAAGACATCTACACCATCACCGCCAACCTCGCCGGCATCCCCGGCCTGTCAATGCCGGCTGGTTTTGTCGATGGCTTGCCGGTGGGCGTACAGCTGCTTGCGCCGTACTTCCAAGAAGGCCGCCTGCTGAATGTTGCCCATCAATACCAGCAGGTCACTGCCTGGCACACCCAAGCCCCGACTGGCTTCTGAGGACGACACATATGCAATGGGAAACCGTGAATGATCGTCTTGGAAATCCACGCACTGCTCAGTACCACTAGGTCACTGCCTACTACACACAAGCCCAAGCCCCAAGCGGCTTCTGAGGAGCACTGACATGCAATGGGAAACAGTGAAGCGTGATCAATCTGGAAATCCACGCCCAGTTCAGCACCAGCAGGTCACTGTCTGGCACACACAAGCCCCAAGCGGCTTCTGAGGACGACGCACATGCAATGGGAAACAGTTATCGGCCTGGAAATCCACGCCCAGCTCAGCACCAAGTCGAAGATATTCTCCGCCAGCGCCACCACCTTTGGCGCCGAGCCCAACACTCAGGCCAGCCTGATTGATCTGGGCATGCCCGGCACCTTGCCGGTACTAAACGCCGAAGCGGTGCGCATGGCCTGCAAGTTCGGTCTGGCGATTGACGCCGAAATTGCCGAGAAAAACGTTTTTGCCCGCAAGAACTACTTCTACCCCGATCTGCCCAAAGGCTACCAAACCAGCCAAATGGATCACCCGATCGTCGGTAAAGGCTTTCTCGACATCACCCTCGAAGACGGCACCAGCAAACGCATCGGCATCACCCGCGCCCACCTAGAAGAAGACGCCGGCAAAAGCCTGCACGAAGACTTCCACGGCATGACCGGCATCGACCTGAATCGCGCCGGCACCCCGCTGCTGGAGATTGTTTCCGAGCCGGACATTCGCAGCGCCAAAGAAGCGGTCGCCTACGTCAAAGCCATGCACGCCTTGGTGCGCTACCTAGAGATTTGCGACGGCAACATGGCCGAAGGCTCGCTGCGCTGCGACTGCAACGTCTCGGTGCGCCCGGTCGGCCAAGCCGCCTACGGCACCCGCGCCGAGATCAAGAACGTCAACTCGTTCCGCTTTATCGAAAAAGCCATCAACCACGAAGTGCAGCGGCAAATCGAGTTGATCGAAGACGG
>JAIERD010000189.1 GCA_019747155.1 Pseudomonadaceae bacterium | reverse complement strand
CTGGCTGTCGAGGCCAGCCAGAAAAACTTCAACGGTTTGGGTGTAGTGGTTGGCGAGCCCCAGGTCCTGATTGATGGCTTTGTGGCTGCGATCTTCAGGCCGTAACTGCGCACGAATACCGAGGCGTTGAGCTTGCTCGACAAAGGCTCGGGCTGGCGGGCAGGAGTCATCGCGTTGGCTTGAGCAAATCAGCAATAAGGGCGTGGCAGTTTGCTTGAGTTGCTTGAGCGGGGAGGCCGTGGCCCAGTAGTCGGGCGCGGCGCCGAAGGCCTTATCGTAAAACCGCGCATGGGGCCGTTGCATGATCTGTTCGACGTCCAGCGCCGCGCTGTCCAGGGCGACAGTGCCAAGCCAAGCTTGAGCGCCTAGGGCTTTTGCCCGTGCGGGGTCGGCGGCCAGCAGGCTGACCAGATGGGCGCCGGCCGAATGGCCGAGCAGAATAAATTTGCTCGAGTCGCCACCCCAGCTGGCCGCCTGCCGTTGGGCAAAAGCCAGGGCGCGAGCGACGTCCTCGGCTTGCTGCACCGGCGTGGTGTCCGGCAGCAGCCGGTAGTTGATCGAAACGAAGATAAAGCCCTTGGGCAACCAGCGTTTGACCTTGTTGTCGACCACCGCAGCGGCGCCTTTGTCGCCAATGCGCCAGGCGCCGCCATGCACCATCAATAGCACCGGGGCATGTTCGGGATTGGTCGGCAGGTAAACATCCAGTTGCTGCAGCGGATCGCTACCGTAGGCGAGGTTGCGCAAGATTCGCGGTGTGGCGGCGTTGGGGTTGGCGGCGCTTTGTCGTTGTGCGCGATGTTCCTGCCATTTATCCAGCAGCGGGCCGGCGGCGGTTATTTGCGTGCTTGTCAACAACAGGGTGGCGAGCAACAGGTTGAACAGGTTATGACGCATATGCCGGCCACCTCCATGGGGTGCTTGGGCGCTTCAGTGGGTCACGACCGCTGCAAAGCGCGGCAGCCGCTGCCAGCTTGCGTGCAGCGCCGAGGTTCAGGGTTTTTCCACCCAAATGACCATGGCAGTGGTGATGCGGATGACCACCAAACTGCCCACTGCGGCTTCACTTAGCGCCACATCCGGGCGTACGGCGATGGTGCGGCTGCGGCCGTCCGGGTATTGCAGAGTGGCGCTGTGCTTGGCCAGGTCAACGCTCTGCACCCGCACTGTGACTTGCTCGCTTTCGCTCAGGGCCAGGCCCGGTTGATCGTCTTTGGCGTCCTTGAGCAGGCGCTGGATAATTCCGTCATCGGCGCTGGCGCCTTGATCTTGGAGGAATATCAGGGTTTCTTCGGCGGCGCTGGCATGCACGCGGTCGCCGACTTTTACTTGCTCAAAATGCATCACCCGTGGGCCGGCGTGCAGGCTGCGCTGGTGGCCTTGGTCGTCTTTGAGGGTCACCTTGCGGGTTTTGTAGTCGATGGCGGTGACCGTTGCAGTGGTTTTCTCCAGGTTGGTGCGCACCTCACCTGGTACGCCTTCGACATGGATGCTGCTGCTTTGCGCGCTGCTGCTGAGGCTGGCGTCGGTTGGCGCGGGGCTGGCGCAGGCCACCAGTAAGGTGGTTGCCAGTGTCAGCAGGCAGAGCTTGGCGTGCCGGTGTGGGGTGAGCTGCATGGGTAAACCTCTTGGCGCGATGATTGATCAGTACAGCGTTTGGCCGCGCAGCGGCTCGTAAGCCGCGTGGTGCGCGATGCATTAGCCGGCAGTGTCACTGCAGCAACCTGGCCGCGTCGAGCCAAGGCCGACGTTTAGTTGTTTCGATTCTTTGCCTCAATCCATTGCGCCATGTACTGGGTGCTCTTGTGCAGATGATGGCGCAGCATGCTGCCGGTAAAATTATTGCGCCGCAGCTCAGCCAGATTAGCCCGGCACTGGGCGACTCGCGCCAGCAGCAGGGCGGCAAAATGTGTGCGCTCGTAACGGGCGGCCAGCAGCGCCCAGCCGGCGTCTTGGGCTTGCTGCCAGGCGGCTTGATCGCGGTACAACTGCACCGCAGCATCCGCGATGGCCTGGGCGCTGCTGGCGATCTGGCCGGGCCAGGGCAGCTCGCCGTGCATGCCCTCGCTGCCGATTGGGGTGGTGACGTTGGGGGTGCCGCAGAGCAGGGCGTCGGCAATCTTGCCTTTTATCCCGGCGCCAAAGCGCAGCGGCGCCAGGCACACGCGTGCGTTGCGCATCACCTCAAGGGCATCCGGCGCCCAGTTCAGGACCTGAAAACCTTGGGCTGCGTTGTGCAGGGCGGTGGCTTTGGGTGGCGTGTAGGAGCCATAAATATGCAGCTGGGCCTTGGGCAGTTGCTGACGAATCAGCGGCCAGATGCTGTTTTTCAGCCAGAGCACCGCATCCCAATTGGGCGCATGGCGAAAGTTGCCGATGCTGATGAAGTGCTCGCGCTCGGCAAACCCAGGT
>JAIERD010000003.1 GCA_019747155.1 Pseudomonadaceae bacterium | reverse complement strand
GTCGCGCGCCACACAAGACACCCAATCGCCATGCACTGCTACGACCTCGAACCAGATCGAGCAGCAGGCGTGACGGACATACCAGCCGGGCTCAACGCCAAGGCTGGCAGGTGTATCGGTAGGCGCGGGCTGGATGAAGCGGACGGGGCTACAGATGGCCATGTTCTTCCCCTCAGCTTCGGGCGGCGGCAAGCCGCATGGCGTAAGTCTGAGACACCACCTGATCGACCTCAGCCGAGAAAGACACAGTGAGGGATTCGAGCTGGGCGCTAGAGTCTGCCGAGGTGATTGGCTTCCAGCCGGTGCGCAGATTACTCAGCACGTTGCGGCCTTCGCTTTCGTAGCTGGCATTGAAGTAGGCAGCGTCTTCCCCAGTCGGGGCCAGGTAGGCAATGGCTTCCTTTTCGCCAACGGCCGTCTGGTAGGTCTTTTTGCCTACACAGATGGGGCCGGCTTCCTCGACGCTCCAGCCGAGCTGCGCCAGGTGAGCAGAGATTTTGGCCTTGGTGGCAAGGTAGGTGTCAGAGAGGATCATGTCGGGCCTGCGTGGGCGATGGCTTCAGTTGCAACCATCGTCACACGCCTGCCGGGAATCCCAAGCCGCTAGACCTCGGTCGAGCCCACCCAGACCGCGCCGACATAGGCATCAGCGCCTTCGCCGGTCAGGTGCTCGATTTCCTGGGCCAGGTCACAGAGCAGAGCGTGGCTCCAACCTCCGGCCGGGGCAGGGCGGGCCAGCAGCAAATCGCCGGCAAGAGTGCGGGCCTCAAACGCCTCGTGACGAACCGGAGCGAGAATATCCGACTCGTTTTCACCCTGACTGTCAGTGATCATGCAAATCATGCGGGTTGCGCTCCTAGCCTTGCGCGGCTTGTTCCAGTTGCCGTTGAAAATGAAGTCCCACGCCAGAAGCACCACGATGATGCCCACCAGCAGAGCCGTCTTGTACAGCGTCACGCTGAGCGGGGCGTCTTCTGCCTGTGCGGCCCCGTACAGGGCCACGGCGAAGTATGCGGCGGCAAGCCACCGAATCCATTTCATGCAAATGCACCAGTCCAAGACCCTTCGTACCGGCCGGCATCATACTCGCGCATCAGTGCCTCCGGCGTCACCGAGGCCAGGTGGACATAGCCGCAGACGCCGCGCGTGTGATCGAGGAACATGACCCGGTGAACGTCACGGCCTTCAAGCGGGCAGGACTGGGAGGAGATAATTTTCGCCTCGATTCGGTGACCGCTCGGCCCGTAGTTCCGCCCGGACTGGAAATCCATGCGCCAGGCGGCAATCTCGCCTTCCTGCAGGGCGCGCGGCTCGCCGCTGTCCGACCAGTACGCGGCGAATGTTTCGTTCCAGGTGTACTGCTGGCCGTTGATCTCCAGGCGGTCGATGCCGGCGATGCGATTCTGTTGGGCCATGTCGGGCGCTCCGTGGGGAAAAGAGAGCCCAGCGTGGCAGGTTGTCCCAGAATCCCAAGCCAGCACGCCCCACTTGGTTGGGTTGGCATGCCCTGGTGGTAAACTCCGGCCAATAACCGACACACAGAGCCTGCGCTATGACGCCACTGGAAAGTACCCTGATCGCCATTGCCCGCGACTACCTGGAAGCGGTGAAACGGTTTTATGCCAAGCAGACGGCCGGGAAAGCCCTAGCCGATGATCGAGAGCTGTTTCAGGAAAGCCATAGCGCCCTGACCACGCTCCTGCAGCTGGGCCACATGCAGGGCAGCGGCATGTCGGACGAGGGCGTGCGCGCGATGCTGAACATTGAAGCCGAGGCGGCAGCAGCGATTCCCCAGCTCGATGAGCCTGACGGCTACCAGGCGACCATCACCATCCAGATCCAGGGGAAAACACCCGACCAGTTTGGCCAGGCTATGAGCAACGCCTTCGACACCGCCTCTTTCGGCGGGGCGGGCGGAAACGGCATGACATCCAACGGGACCAGCTACACCTGCAAGGTGGAAACCAACCTGCCGAAGCAGCCGATGACGCTCAACAACGTGCTCGGGATGCTCGATGAACACTGTGACCCGCATGAGCGCGCTGCGCTGCGCGCTGTCTATGGTACTGAGCACTTGAAGGGCAACGGGCAGGAGTGAGGGGCATAAGCCTGATTGAGCCGTCTGACCGCCAGATAGCTGGACTGGCTATGCCAGGCGATGACTGGGAAACCGGCCGCCGCCGCGCTCGCAGGCTGCTCAATGCTGTGCAGCAGTGCTGGCCTTGCCCCATGTGCAAGCCAGGCGGGCCAAACCATTTCCATCCGCAGCAACTGCCTTCCTGGGTCGAGAATGGCCGGGAGGCCTGCGAGGCGTGCCTCTGCCTGGCCGATTATGGGGAGCCCGCAGAATTCGGAAAAAATCGTACGCTAAGGTTTTCCGGGCATCCGTAGGGGCCGAAACTTCCCGTCT
>JAIERD010000517.1 GCA_019747155.1 Pseudomonadaceae bacterium | reverse complement strand
GGCCCTTGGCCAGGCTGTTGATGTGCCGGGCAAGGTCGCCGAGTTCGGCGTTGTCATCCTTGGGCAGTACGGCATGGAAATTACCCGCCTCAATGGCTTTCACTGCCTGCGCCATTGAGCTGATCGGTTGCGACAGACGTCGGGCCAGGCGCCGGGCTAATAAAAAGGTCAGCAGCAGGGCGCTCATGGCCAGTAGTGAGGCTTTAAACAGGATTAATTGCTGACGATTATTGAAGGCGTCATTGGACATGCCAATCACGACCCGGCCCAGGTAGTTACTATCGCTGTGTTCTGGGTTGGTGGCGCTATTTTGCCGCGTGCCTTGGCTGTGAATGGCGGCGTTGAACAGTTCAATCTGACTGCTGTCCTGGTTGGCGTTGCCGTCTTGCTCGGCGTACACGAGGATTTTTTCTTGCGGATCACGCACTTCTAAAAAACGAATCTGCGGTGTGGCCAGGGTGGCTTGAAGAAGGTTTTTTAACAGCTGTGGATTCTCGGCGATGACCCCGTACTCAGTCGCGACAGCCAATTGATTGGCGATCAGCTGACCGGTATTGGTGGTTTCATCACGTAAATCGTGCAGACGGGTGAAGGTGAAAAAGCCGGTGAGCAGCAGTGTTAACAGCAGCGCCGGAACCAAGCTGATCAATTGGGTGCGGGCGTGAATATCCCAGCTGAAGTTAAATTTCATTCGAGCATCCCTGCGCGATACAACGGCTAGTTGCGTGGGAGTCGTTATCGCCAGCCGCAGCGTGGGGAGCGCCGAAAAGGGCTGGATGGCGGTGAATGCAGATTAAATACACGGAACGACCTTGTTCGCGGTTACTGTGCAAGCATGGTAACTGAGCCAAGGGCTTTTGCCAGCCGCTCGCAGGTGCAAAGTGCGCGGGTCTGCGGGCAAACTTTGCCGAGCGAGCACTGGTCGGTCAGCTATAGCCCCTTATAATGCCCACTACGGCCAGGTAAATGGCTTTTACATGGATCAGTTATGACTCAACAGCAACCCATTGCCGTGCTTGGCGGCGGTAGTTTTGGTACGGCGATTGCCAATCTACTGGCTGAAAATGGCCAGCAGGTTTTGCAGTGGATGCGCGACCCTGAGCAGGCCGCCGCGATGCGCCTAGAGCGTGAGAATCCACGCTACCTAAAAGGCATAAAAATTCATCCGGGCGTGCAGCCAGTGACCGACCTGGCAGCCACTGTGGCTCAGGCTCAGCTGATTTTCGTCGCGCTGCCTTCCAGCGCCCTGCGTTCGGTACTTCAGCCCTTGGCCGCGCAGCTCGCCGGCAAGTCCCTGGTGAGCTTGACCAAGGGCATCGAAGCGCAGAGCTTCAAGCTGATGAGCCAAATCATCGAAGAGGTGGTGCCCGACGCTCATATTGGCGTGCTCTCGGGCCCCAATCTGGCGCGCGAAGTGGCTGAACATGCGTTAACGGCCACCGTAATTGCCAGCAGCGATGAAGCGCTGTGCTTGCGGGTGCAGGACGTGCTGCATGGGCCGCGGTTTCGCGTGTATGCCAGTCAGGATCGCTTCGGTGTCGAACTGGGCGGTGCCTTGAAAAACGTTTACGCGATTATCGCCGGCATGGCGGTGGCGCTGGGCATGGGTGAAAACACCAAAAGCATGTTGATTACTCGCGCCTTGGCGGAAATGACCCGGTTTGCGGTCAAGCTAGGGGCTAATCCCATGACCTTTCTGGGTTTGGCCGGAGTCGGTGATTTAATCGTCACCTGTTCGTCGGCCAAGAGTCGTAATTATCAGGTAGGTTTTGCCCTGGGGCAGGGCTTGAGCCTGGAGGATGCAGTGACCCGCTTGGGCGAAGTTGCCGAAGGCGTGAATACCCTCAAGGTGCTCAAGGCCAAGGCTGAGGCGCTGCAGGTGTACATGCCGCTGGTGGCTGGCCTGCATGCGATTCTGTTTGAGGGCCGCACGCTTTCGCAGGTAATTGAGTTGTTGATGCATGCTGAAGCGAAAACGGATGTCGACTTTATCTCCAGTGCCGACTTTTAAGTCCTTGGCACTGATAACAGCCAGCTAAAACGGGAGTTTTTTATGAGCGAGCCACTGAAAACGCTGCAGCGCGAATCGATTGTGCTGCGGATTGTCTGGATGCTGTTGTTGGCTTTTGCCTGGCAGCTGGCCGAACTGCTGCTCGCCGGGGTGGTGCTGGTGCAGCTCGGCTATCGACTGTTTTATGGAGCGCCGAGCGCCGCTTTGCTGGGTTTTGGCGACAGCTTGAGTCAGTACCTGGCGCAGATCGGGCGCTTTGGCAGTTTCAATACCGATGAAAAACCTTGGCCCTTCGCCGACTGGCCAACGCCGCAAGCTCCCCAGGGTGAGACCGCCCACAGCATTCCACCGGCGCCGCACCCGGTGCGCGATGAA
>JAIERD010000146.1 GCA_019747155.1 Pseudomonadaceae bacterium | reverse complement strand
CTGATGATCGAGCCGACCGAGAGCGAGTCCAAGCACGAGCTGGATCGCTTTATCGAAGCCATGTTGAGCATCCGCGCCGAGATCGCCAAGGTTGAAGCCGGCACTTGGCCGGCCGAGCACAACCCACTCAAGGGCGCGCCGCACACCTTGGCCGATGTCACCAGCCTGTGGGAGCGTCCGTACAGCATCGCCGAGGCCGTCACCCCGTCGCAGCACACCCGTGACCACAAGTACTGGCCAACGGTGAACCGCGTCGACAACGTGTATGGCGACCGTAACCTGCACTGCGCTTGCGTGCCGGTAGACGATTACCGCTAAGCAGTCCTGCCGTGCTTAACACTAGGCCGCCTTCGGGCGGCCTAGTTGTTTGTGCGTAGGTTGCAGCTTTTGTAGGAGGGGCTTTAGCCGCGATGGCTGTGCACTGGTCGCGGCTAAAGTCCCTCCTGCGAGGTGTGTGGCGTTCAACATGTAACAGGGACATAGCCGGTTGTTATCCTGAACACTTGCTCAGGCCCAGCACCGGGGGTTGGTGGCAGGACTTTGCAACTATTCCGGCTTGAGTTGCAGGCGCGACAGCAGGCCAAGTAGCAGCACGTTAAAGAGCAGCAACAGCAGGCTGCCGAACAGGCCGAGCAACTGCACCACCAAACCGGGTAGCAGCGCGAGAATATCGATCTCGACGAGCGAGAACAGGCGGTCGCTGAACCAGATAAGGTTGATCGCGATCATCAGAATCAGCACGGTTTTCAGCGTGGGAATTGGATTGCCCATGGGGGAACTGTCCTTGTTGGTTGGGGTTAGTGTGAGCGCCGAATGGTCGCACAGCTCGGCTCGAGGTGTGCCACGCCCAGCGCACAAAACCGCGCACAACAGCAGATCAACAGGCGGGCTGGCCTTGTTGTTTATGCGGCGTGCATCATCACGCGCTACCAGCGATTGCGCACTTCTTCGGCAAAACCGGGCAGGTGGCTGAGTTGCAGGACTTGGCCGTTATCGAGGCTGACGCGGCCACTGAAATGGCCAAACACCTGGTGCTGTTCGCTGGCAATCAGCAGCAGGTTGAGTTTGCTGTTGCGGTCGACTCGTGGCACAAACTCCAGTGCGACGCGGCCGTCGTTACTGCTGATCTGCCAGGGCTTGGTCCAGTTTTTACGATCGAAATGAAACTCGACCTGATCGAGTTTGTGCGCCCGTCCGCGATACAGCAGCAAGTTCTCCGAGGCCTGGCTGCGGTCGCTGAAGCCGTAACCAAAGTTGAGCCCGAACGGCTCGCCATCGACAAAACCCGAGGCAGAGGCCCAGTACCAAGTGTTGCGGTAGGTCCAGACGCCACGGCCCCAGTCGAGCACGCCGAGATCGCGTACCGGGCTGAGCTGATAGTGCTTACCGGCATAGCGAAAGTCGCCGCTGACCGCCAGGCAGTTGAACTTGCTGTTGTAGTAGAAGGCCTTGCGCTGGCGCGGCCAGGAGGTGGCGATGTTCAGCGACTCTTGCCGGGGCGGCAGGCGAAAGTACAGCTCGCCGTCGATGCCTTGGCCGTGTGGCCCCGGCATCTTCGGGCTGCTAAAGCGCAGCCGGTGCTCGCCGGCAATCCGTTGAATACTTAGGCTGAGTTTGTCGCTGCGAAAGCGAATTTCGCCGCTTTCGGCCGTTTCCGGAAAGTTCTGCCGACCCAGCGGCAAGGCTTGCAGGGCGTCAATCTGCCAGCTGCGGCCGCTGACTAAGTCAACAAAACACAGGGCATAGAGGCCGACGTAGCCAAGGTTGCTGGCGGTTAAGCAGAAGGCGAATTGCTGCGGCGAAACCACCGCGTAGTAATCCCACTCCTTGATCCGCCAGTTGCTGGCCTGCACCTGGTTGCGCTGATAGTGCCAGTGGGGCTGACGGGCCCAGCCGGGCTCGGTCAGCGTGCCGTTGCGCTGCAACAGCGACAGGGGAGCGAGAATTTCGTGCTGCATGGGCTGCCTCTTGTTTTTATCTTGGGCATTTTCGGTGGAGCCACTGCGCCACGCTGCGGAAAACGTGGCGCAGGTTTTCAGTCGGCGAGTGCGACCTTGAGCAGCACGCCGTCTTGGCCGATTACGCGGATCTGCGCGCCCGCTGGCAGGTCTGGGCCGGTTACCAACCAGAGGCTGTCACCGGCCTTGATCTTGCCGCGACCACCGACAATGGCTTCGTGCAGGGCAAAGGTGCGGCCTTGCAGCTCACTGCCGCGCTGGTTCAGGCCAGGTTGGTCGGAGGGCTTGGCCGCGACCCGTTGGCGGCGCCACCAGAACACTGCAGTCAGAATCGACAGGCTGCCGAACAGTAATAGCTGCAGGCTCCAGGGCAAGCCGGGGAACAGGTACAGCAGGGCGCCGACAATCGCCGCCGCCAGACCGGTCC
>JAIERD010000121.1 GCA_019747155.1 Pseudomonadaceae bacterium | reverse complement strand
ATAAACCCACCAGAAGGACCGGCACCATGGGCTTAGAAATCCACACCATTCCATCCATCTCACTGGCGCACATCACTCAGGCTGTGAATGACCGCTTTGACAAGAACGACAACCCTTGGTGTGTCCATGCCACCTACCAGGGCGCGGGGTACTTCATCTACTTGGATGAACCTTACTGCGGCAATGCTGCTGACCCTGTGCCCCAGTGCCTGCTCGATATTCGTGATTGGCGCATGAGCCTGGAGAAACAGGGCATCCTCGACA
This sequence comes from Pseudomonadaceae bacterium, assembly GCA_019747155.1. Taxonomy (GTDB): domain Bacteria; phylum Pseudomonadota; class Gammaproteobacteria; order Pseudomonadales; family Pseudomonadaceae; genus Aquipseudomonas. The sequence goes on along the minus strand of JAIERD010000121.1, from coordinate 2,115 downwards.
ACTCCCGCTGGGTTCGCGTGGACACCGATAGCGATCCTGTAGAAGGCCTCCCGGTCTACGACTGGCAGTAGGTCAAGCTCAATACAAAAAGCCCGCATAGTGCGGGCTTTTTGCTGGGGCGGACTCGCCGGTGGCGAACTACACAAACTTGCTCAGGGTGCGTTTATAGGGCGTCACCCATGGTGCTTTGCTGTCGAGTCGACTGTCGAGCACCCACAGATTCTTGTTGATCACCCCCGGCCTGCGCACCAGCCGGCCCAGGCCCTGCCGAAGCTGCCATACACCCTCTAGGGTGACGATCTTGTATCCGGCGATATCTATCCTGCGCTCGTGCGTCAGGCTTCGATTTAGGCCCACTGGAAGGCGGGTGATCACTAGGTCAGTCAGCATCGTGTCGTCTGCCGGCGCCGCCTGCGCATCTGAAAGATCGATTCCTGTCCAAGCGGCACCAAGCCCCAACCATACAGGCCTCTTCCCCGCGTGATAGAGCGCCCGGTACTGGGTGGCGCACATAGAGGCGCTGGCGCTCTTCGACTGCCAGATCAATCGATCACCCAGAATGGGGAGTAACAACTCGTGCAGCATGTCGACGTTCTGGAATGAGGTGCAAAGGATCAACGTGCCACCCTTGGCCGCCGCTGTAATGCCGTCAATCAACCCCGCGCACTCATCGGCCCACTGAGAGCTGTCATCAGGCTCAATGGTGTTTCTGGTGCTATGCAGCTTCACGGGGGCCGTAGTCCAGCCCGGATGTACGGGTGCCAGATAGTGCGCACGGGCGGGTGGCACTTCCAGCTTCCAGCGCGTCAGCGCAGCCTGGCCATCGGTGGCATAGAGGGTGGCGGACACCAGCACGGCGCCGGAAACAGAATCCCACAGGCACATAAGCGCCTTTTGGAGATTCGCCCGGCCGGAAACCATCATCGGGTAGTTTTTGACGGGCGTGATTTCCATCCGCAACCGCGAGCCGGCGGCGAGAGCATGCTTCATGGCTCTATTGGCGACGTTAATGGTGGCCTTGGCCGCCCCATCGAGCGACTTGGATTTCACACTATCCAGAGCGGTCAAGCAGTCCTTCAGATGCGCCTCCAGCTCAGGAGCATCGTCCAGCCTGCAGACCAGGTTCCGGCCGCCCTTGCTCTTCTGGACGGTTTTAGTGATTTGCTGGGCCAGCGAGTTCAAGGCGGCGATGACAGGGGTTTTGCCGCGTTTCGCATGCTTCTCGACCACCCGAATAAGCGGCCGCAACCGAAGGGTGTGGCTGTAGATCGCTGCGAACGCCTGTTCGAGCTGGTGCGCCTCATCGACGATCAGTGTGTCGATGAACGTTGGGAGCGAATAAGACGAAACCGCGTCGTCGCCCTGGCTATCTTCGCCAACCGCCCCGCGCATTTGTAAGAACCGAACATGGGCGGCGAGCATGTAGTGAGAGCACAGGATGATGCCTGCCTTGGTGTGATTGCTACGCATCGCCTTATAGAGCTGCTGGGCTGGGCAATCGTCGCCGTCATCGGCAGTGAGCATGATTGCGTCGACAGGCAAGTCATCGGCCAGGGAGAGTGCGTCTTCAAGCATCCAACACAGTTGATGATCGATGATGGCGCTTGCCCCTACGGTGCGGGCACCCAGCGGACTTCCCCCGCCCTCTATCCACTCCACCAGGGAGGCGTGCTCATTCTCGGCCGCCCACTCCAGCAGCCGGGTTGGTGAAACGAAGTTCGGCCGGCCAAGGCTCATCGTGATACCCGCAGCCTGCGCCTCGCTGATCGCCCCCAGCGAATCGAGCAGTTGCCATGTGACAGCAAGCGGCGCGCTGATAACGACGGTGTCGCCTTTAGCCGCGGCATTCGCAGCCAGGGCGGCAATCATCCGGCCCTTACCGGTGCCCGTGGCCGCTTCAGCGAAGACGATTTTGCCGTTCTCGACGCCCTCCGCGCTTTGCTCCAACAGGGGCAACAGTTCCGCTCTGACCTCTGACCGACCAGGAAAACGTGCCACCTCCCCACAGTCCACAACTTTGGGATTCACCGTTTCGGACTCCAGACGCAAGGCCTCTAGAAGGCCGGCGGTGATCCTGGAGATTGGAATACCGCTTGATTGCGCCAGTTCCTTTAG
>JAIERD010000212.1 GCA_019747155.1 Pseudomonadaceae bacterium | reverse complement strand
ATGATTCAAGAGTGGAATCCGCAGCCGAGCCCGACCTGGGTGACCTGCGTTCCTTCGCTTCGGCATCCCGAATTGGTGCCGAATTTCGCGCAACGCTTGGCTGCTGCGCTGGGTCTGCCGTTTCATATGGTCATCGCAAAAACCGACGCAAGGCCCGAACAGAAAACGATGGCAAACAGTACACAACAGGCGCGCAACATTGATGGTTCGCTCGCACTCAACGGCCAGCCCATTCCTCCCGGCCCGGTCCTCCTGGTGGATGACATGGTCGACTCGCGCTGGACCCTGACGGTGGCTGCATGGCTGCTGCGCAAAAGCGGTAGTGGTGCAGTTTGGCCGATGGCCCTTTCACAGACGGGGCACGACGAATGACGCCAGTCCTCTCACCCAATACACAGGCGATCCTGCTGCTGACGGCGCCGCTCATTGCCGGACGAGGCACTGCGTCATCGGATCTGCTCTCGCCAGGTGAATACAAACGTCTCGCGCGTCATTTGCGCGAGATCCAGCGTCAGCCTGCGGATCTCCTCTCGCCGGATGCAACTGAGATCCTGCGTGCGTGCCAACCGGTGATTGACGAGAGCCGCCTGCAGAAATTGCTGGGGCGCGGATTCCTGCTGAGCCAAGTGATCGAGCGCTGGCAAGCCCGCGCCATTTGGGTGGTCAGTCGCGCCGACGCCGAGTATCCGCGTCGCCTGAAGACCCGCCTTCGTGAAGATGCGCCGGCAGTGCTCTACGGCTGTGGCGACATGGCTTTGCTCGAAACCGGTGGGCTTGCCGTCGTCGGATCGCGGCATGTGGACGACGCCCTCATCGACTACACCATGGCAGTTGGCCGGCTCGCTGCTCGGGCAGGCAGAACGCTTGTCTCCGGTGGCGCCAAGGGCATCGATCAGGCCGCCATGCGAGGTGCGCTTGAGGGAGGTGGAAAAGTTTGTGGCGTTCTGGCGGACAGTCTGGAAAAGACCACCATGAACCGCGAGCACCGCAACCTGCTGCTCGATGGGCAACTGGTCCTGATTTCGCCCTACGACCCGAGTGCCGGGTTCAATGTCGGCAACGCCATGCAGCGGAACAAGCTGATCTATGCCCTGGCAGACACCTCACTGGTGGTCAGTTCCGACCTCAACAAAGGTGGCACTTGGGCGGGCGCTGTCGAGCAGCTCGACAAACTCAAGTTCGTCCCGGTCTTCATTCGATCGACGGGCGAGTCTTCAGCCGGATTAGATGGTTTGCGAAAGAAAGGCGCGCTTCCCTGGCCGAACCCGCAAGACGTGGATTCGTTCGAGGACGTGTTCAACGTGGCGATGCCCACGCCGACGGCATCCCCACAGGTTGGTTTTGCGCTGTTTTCAAACGAAGAACCAACGTCGGCTGACGCCAAGCCAACGGCGCCCGTGCCACCCGACACCGCGCCAGCGCCCCAGGCCGCGAGTGAGCCATCGGCACCGGTCGACGTTGTTTCCGATGCGCAGCCACCCGCTGAGGCATTGGAAGAACCGCCGCCAGTCACGCCAGAGGCCGTGGCGCCTATAGACGAGGCCAAGAAATCTCCGCAGCCGGAATCGACCCCTGCCGAAGCGCTCTTCGCTGCCGTGCGCGCTGCGATTCAGCAACTCTTGAGTGCGCCGATGAAGGACGCCGAAGTAGCAGCGGCGCTGGACGTTTCCAATGCGCAGGCCAAGGCGTGGTTGCAGCGCCTGGTTGACGAAGGCGTACTAGAAAAACAGAAGAAACCTGCGGGCTACATCGTCAAGCAAAAGCGGCTGTTCGAGTAACCGATGAAGACCAAACAAGAACACAAGCCGCAGTGCGACGGCATTGATATAGAAGGGCCATTCGTTTGAGCGACCAACAAATCACCCTCAGCCAACTCGAAGGTCACCTCTGGGAATCCGCCAACATCCTGCGCGGCCCGGTGGATGCGGCTGACTTCAAGACCTACATCTTTCCGCTGCTGTTCTTCAAGCGCATCTGCGACGTCTGGGACGAGGAGTACCAGGAGATCGTTGATGAGACCGGCGACGAGCAACTGGCCTGGTTCCCGGAATCGCACCGCTTCCAGATCCCGGAAGACTGCCACTGGAATGACGTTCGCACCAAGGCCAGCAATGTTGGGACGGCCCTTCAGCGCGCGATGCGCGAGATTGAGAAGGCGAACCCAGACACCCTTTACGGCGTGTTCGGCGATGCCCAGTGGTCGAACAAGGATCGGCTGTCTGATGCCTTGCTCAAGGACCTGATCGAGCATTTCTCCAAGCTGCCATTTGGCAACAAGAACGTCAATTCGGATCTGCTTGGCGACGCCTACGAGTACCTGATCAAGAAATTCGCCGACGCCACCAACAAGAAGGCTGGCGAGT
>JAIERD010000400.1 GCA_019747155.1 Pseudomonadaceae bacterium | reverse complement strand
GTAGAGGCGCCAGCGGGCGCCGGCATGGCTACAGAGTCGGCCATGATGATCCAGATGATCCAGCGTGCTGCGGCTGACCCTAGTGTCGACGTGGACAAAATGGAGCGCCTGATGCAAATGCACGAACGCTTCGTTGACCGCAATGCCTCGGCCGCGTTCAACGCAGCAATGGTGCGAGCGCAGCAGCGTATCAAGCCTGTTGTCCGGAAAGCGCTAAATGTGCAGACCAACAGCACCTATGCCCGACTTGAGGATATCGACCAGGAGATCAGTCCGATCTACACGGATGAAGGTTTCTCCCTGTCGTTCGGTACGGCCGACTCAAGTCTGGCTGGTCATATCCGTGTGATCTGCGACTGCATGCACGCTGAAGGTCATACGAAGCAGTACCAGATGGATCTCCCGCTTGACGCTACCGGCATTGGCGGGAAGACCAATAAAACCGGAGTGCATGCGCACGGATCAACCAACAGCTATGCCCGTCGCTACCTAACCATGATGATTTTCAACGTCGTAATGGTGAAGGAAGACAACGATGGGAATGGGGCCGCTAACAACAAGCCGGAGCAGCCCGTAATCACCGCACCCCAAGCTGCGCAACTAGCCGCTCTACTGAGCAAGTGCAGCGAGAAGTCGCAGGCTGACTTCGCCGAGAAGTTCGGCAGTCCCGCCAGCGTGTACAAATCCGAGTTCAACGACGTGCTCGCAAAACTCACCAAGAACGCCGCGCGCAATCAGCCGCAGGAGTAAGTCATGCAAATCATCACCGACATTGAGCAAGGCACACCCGAGTGGCTGGCCCTGCGCCTGGGCATCGTTACCTGCTCCGAGCTGGATGTTCTGCTGGTCAGCGGCAAAGGCGAGGCAGGCTTTGGCGTCGCAGCCTTCACCTACATGGATCAGCTGATTGGTGAGCGCATCACCGGCGAGGCTGCCGAGATTCCATTCCAGACCAAGGCGACTATCCGTGGCCATGAACTTGAGGGTGTTGCCCGAGGCCTGTACTCGGCGCGCTACGAGGTCAGTCACACCACTGTCGGCATCATCCTGAATCACGGCATTGGCTATTCGCCAGACTCGTTAATCGCCAGCGATGGCCTTACCGAGATCAAGACCAAGCTGCCGAAATTCCAGGTCGGCGTAATCCTGGCAGACGAGGTGCCGAAAGAGCACGTCACACAGTGCCAGGGCGGGTTGTGGGCGTCGGAGCGTGAGTGGATCGACTTCATCAGCTACTGGCCGGGCATGCCGCTGTTCGTCAAGCGCATGTACCGCGACGAAATCATGATTCGCAAGCTGTCCGAGCGGGTCAAAACCTTCTACGAGTTGCTGGACGAGCGCATGAACAAAGTGCTCGGCCTAGCCGCTTAATCACGCAACAGACGGGAGGCCTTATGGCTCGCGGCGTAAATAAAGTCATCATCGTTGGCACCTGTGGCCAAGACCCAGAAACCCGTTACATGCCCAACGGCAACGCGGTCACCAACCTGAGCCTGGCCACCAGCGAGCAATGGACGGACAAGCAAACCGGGCAGAAGGTCGAAAAAACCGAATGGCACCGGGTAAGCCTGTTCGGCAAGGTGGCCGAGATTGCCGGCGAGTATCTGCGCAAAGGCTCTCAGGTTTACATCGAGGGCAAGCTGCAGACCCGTGAATGGGAAAAGGACGGCATCAAGCGTTACACCACGGAGATCGTGGTGGATATGCAGGGCACCATGCAGTTGCTCGGCGGAAAGCCTGAAGGTGATGCAGGGGCACGGCAGCAGCGGCCATCGCAAGATCAGGCAGCCCGCCAGCCAGCGCCCCGGACACAGCAGCAGGCACCGCAGCCCGCCGCACAGCCCGCGCCGGATTACGACAGCTTCGACGACGACATACCGCGCAGGTTTGGGCATGACCCGCAAACACATCCGCACCATGGCCGCCCGACGGCGCATTGCTCACTTGGACTTACACAATGCCAGACCGACCGATCAGCAGCCGCAGCCTGAGCATGTTCGACGTGATCCTGTGCATGGCATTGGCTCAGCGCATTCACGGCACTGACGACGCAATACGGGCCGTTGCGCACCGATGCCGCGACAAGGTGCAGGCAGCGCTAAGGCCGCAAATTGCCGCGCTCATGCGAACGCCAGACGCTCGCGCAGTGCTGGCTAAGATTTTGGAGCAGATTAACTGATGGCCATGACCCAGCAGCAGCGCGACCAGCGGCAGGACGATAAACGCAAAACACGCGGCGAAGAGGAAATCAGGTTTCGAGCCATGGCCGGAACGCGCGCCGCACTGGCTGACCTGATGGACTGGAGCGGGATCACCGAGCAAGGCGAAGCGTTAACGCTAATGATCCACCGGA
>JAIERD010000432.1 GCA_019747155.1 Pseudomonadaceae bacterium | reverse complement strand
GACCTGGCGGATGCGCTCTGGCGCCAGGAGCGCCCGCTCGGTGTCGATGGCCGAGACCTTCTCGTCGGCGATGCCCTCCGGCATCTTTACGGTATTGACGTAGTCAATGCGGAACGGCAGGACATTCTTGTCGTTGATGGCGTCGACGATGGTGTAGGTGTGTGCCGCCGTTGAATCCGACCCAGGCGGACAGTTACGCGGATCGCCGTGCCAGTAGCACCCGAACGCTTGAGGCGTTGTCCGCAGCTGCGCGTTGCCGCGAGTTCCTGCATTCACGACGAAGATCGGCGTGCCGGTGAAACCGAAGAGGTTGTAGCGCTTGAACGCCTTGGTGATCGCCGTGTGCATGTCGCCGAACTGCGAGCGGTGGCACTCGTCGAAGATGATCACCACGTGTCCGCTAAGGATGGCATGGTTCTTGTTCGCAGGCGCGTTGATAAAGGTCGCGAGCTTCTGGATGGTTGTGATGATGATCTTGGCGCTCGGATCCTCGAGCTGGTTCTTCAGCACGCGGGTCGAGGTGTTGGAGTTCGCCGCGCCCTTCTCGAAGCGGTCGTACTCGCGCATAGTCTGGTAGTCGAGATCCTTCCGGTCGACCACAAAGAGCACCTTGTCGACGTTCGTGAGTTTCGAGGCCAGCTGGGCTGTCTTGAATGACGTCAGGGTCTTGCCCGAACCGGTGGTGTGCCAGATGTAGCCACCGGCGGCCAGGGTGCCTAGTTGCTTGTAGTTGGTCGAGATGTCGATCTTCTGCAGGATGCGTTCGGTGGCCACGATCTGATACGGGCGCATCACTAAGAGCATCCGGTCTGCGGTCAGCACGCAGTACTTGGTAAGAATGTTGAGCAGCGTGTGCCGCGCGAAAAACGTTGTGGCAAAGTCGGTTAAGTCTTGGATCGGCTTGTTGGCGGCATCTGCCCACCACGATGTGAACTCGAACGAGTTGCTGGTCTTCTTTGCCCTTTTCGAGCCGGCCGCCTCGCTGATGTGCTGACGACGGGTGGTGTTGCTGTAGTACTTGGTCAGCGTGCCGTTGCTGATGACGAAGAGCTGCACGTAGTCGAACAGGCCGGATCCAGCCCAGAAGCTGTCGCGTTGGTAGCGGTTGATCTGGTTGAAGGCCTCGCGGATGTCGACGCCGCGGCGCTTGAGCTCGATGTGCACCATTGGGAGCCCGTTGACCAACACGGTGACGTCATAGCGATTGGCGTACTTTGCACCGCCCGCGCCCTGGCCGACCTCGTACTGGTTGATGACCTGGAGCTTGTTGTTATGGACGTTAGTCTTGTCGATGAGCTTGACGTTCTTGATCGAGCCGTCATCGCGCGTCAGGAGCTGGACGTAGTCCTCATGGATACGGACGGTCTTGTCCTCGATGCCTTCGTTAGCACCGGCGATCTTCTCCGTGAAGAACCGATTCCATTCGGAGTCACTGAACGTGATGCTGTTCAATGCCTCAACCTGGCTGCGCAGGTTGGCGATGAGATCCAGCTCGGTCGTGATCGATACGTACTCGTACTCTTGCGACTGCAAGATCTTGATGAACTCGCGTTCGAGGTCGGCTTCGGATTGATAGGTATCTGCTGTGTTTGCATCAGCGACGAACTCCGCGACGACCGTGCTCTCAGCAGACACGGCGATTGGGTCGTATCGGACTGCCTTGGCCTCGGTCATACTGCCAACTCCCCGAACGTCAGCAAGCGGTCACGGTAGTGCTCGTACTGCTTGCGACGGGCCGCTATTTCAGCCGGTAAGCCAATGTCGGTGTCGTTGACGAGGGTGTCGAATCGGTCGAGAAGGTCAGCAAGGCGCTCCTGCCCTTCGAGGGAAGGAAGGGCGATCGGGAACGCCTTGATGATGCCGACGTTCAAATCGGAACGCGCTCCCTGGCCACGCGCCTTTAGCTTCTCGTAATTCGATGTAACCCAGTGGAGGATCTCCTGACGTTTCCGTGGGTGGGGTTTCATGCTGTGCGGCCGGGTAGTGCGGGGCAAAGGCCGCCGCGGGTGAGCATGGCCATGCCGATCAGCGCTTCCGGGCTGTGAAACCCGTACGAGCGCTTGGTCAATGCCCGCAGGTGGGTGTTGGTGGTTTCGGACCGAGCATTCGACAGGCCATGATCGAGCGTGTTGAGGACCAGGTGGCGGTACCGGTCGATGGTGGCTGCCACCTTGACGAACTCGGGGATGTGGGAGTGCTTGGCCCACGACAGCCACCCGGCCAGCAGCTGGCGCCCGGCCTCGCCCTTGACCCAGAACACCTCCCGGAGTTGCTCTTTGAGCAGATACGCCCGATACAGCGTCTTGTTGGTCGCTTGGATGGTCGCCAGGCCGGTGCGCTGTTCGCCGG
>JAIERD010000181.1 GCA_019747155.1 Pseudomonadaceae bacterium | reverse complement strand
TCGTCAAATCCTGGCCGTCGGAGTTCTGCCTCAAGGCCAACGAACTGGCCATCCAGATTCTCGGCGGCCACGGCTACACCCGCGAATACCCGGTGGAGCAGTACTACCGCGACAACCGCCTTAACCCGATCCACGAAGGCACCCACGGCATCCAGTCCCTCGACCTGCTGGGCCGCAAGGTGGCGATGAACAACGGCGCGGCACTCAAGCAACTGGTCAAACTGATTCAAGGCAGCTGCCAACGTGCCAGCCAGCACGACAGCCTGAACAGCCTGCGCCAACCGCTGGAGCAACTGCTGGCGCGCCTGTCGGTGGTGACCCTGGCGCTGCTCGGCGACCTGATGAGCGGCAAGGTCAATCAGGGCCTGGCCAACTCTGCGCTGTACCTGAAAGTCTTTGGCCATCTGGTGATCGGCTGGCGCTGGCTGGAACAGGCGATCCGCGCCGAAGAAGGCCTGGCGCTGATCGGCAACGGCCAGGGCAACTCGGCCGATCTGGCGTTCTACCAAGGCAAGCTGCAAGCCGCCCGCTACTTCCTGACCTGGGAAGTGCCCAGCTGCCACCACGAACTGGCGATTCTCGAAGCCCGCGACGACACCTGCCTGAGCATGCAAGACGCCTGGTTCTAAGCCACGCGGAGCGGCGTTAGCCTTCTGATGCCAAGCCAATCACGCCCCGCCCTGTTGCGGGGCGTTTTTTTGACAGTCCGCTCAAGCCACAGGTTAGAATTCGGCACGCGCCCTGCATAGCAGAGCCAACCCCGCTTTTATCTCGGAGTACGCCTGTGGACGCCAGCGCCATCAACAGCCTGTTTTTTATCGGCGCGTTGCTGGTGGTCGCCAGTATTTTGGTCAGCGCCTTCGGCTCACTTTTTGGCATCCCGATTCTGGTGGTGTTTCTTGGGGTCGGCATGCTCGCCGGCAACGATGGCCTCGGCGGCATCGTCTTCAGCAACTACTCCACCGCCTATCTGGTGGGCAACCTGGCGCTGGCGATCATCTTGCTCGACGGCGGTATGCGTACCCGAGTGGCGAGTTTTCGCGTGGCCCTCTGGCCATCCCTCTCCCTGGCCACCGTCGGGGTGTTGGTCACCGCCGGACTAACCGGCATCGCCGCCGCCTGGCTGTTCAAACTGAGCATCATGGAGGGCATGTTGATCGGCGCGATCGTCGGCTCCACCGATGCCGCCGCGGTGTTCAGCCTGCTAGGTGGCCGTGGCCTGAACCAGCGGGTCACGGCGACACTGGAGATCGAGTCCGGCAGCAACGACCCGATGGCGGTGTTCCTCACCGTAACCCTGATCGGCCTGCTGGCCAGCAGCGATCACGCCATCGGTTGGCAATTGGCCCTGCACCTGCTGCGCGACTTCTCCATCGGCGCGGCACTCGGCCTGGGCGGCGGCTGGCTGTTGTTGCAGGTCATCAACCGCCTGCACCTGGCCGACGGCCTCTATCCGCTTTTGGTGGTCAGCGGCGGTCTGATGATTTTCGCCAGCACCAATGCCGCCGGTGGCAGCGGCATTCTGGCGATTTATCTGTGCGGCCTGCTGCTGGGCAATCGGCCGATCCGCTCGCGCCACGGCATTTTGCACATGCTCGATGGGCTGACCTGGCTGGCGCAGATCGGCATGTTTCTGGTCCTCGGCCTGCTGGTCACACCCCACGAACTGTTGCCGATCGCCTTGCCGGCCCTGGCCCTGGCACTGTGGATGATTCTGTTCGCCCGGCCGCTGTCGGTGTTTCTCGGCCTGATGCCGTTTCGCGCCTTCCACGACCGCGAGAAAGCCTTTATCGCCTGGGTCGGCTTGCGCGGCGCGGTGCCGATTATTCTCGCGGTGTTCCCGCTGATGGCCGGCTTGGCCAATGCCCAATTATTTTTTAACGTGGCATTTTTCATCGTACTGGTCTCGCTGGTCTTGCAAGGCACCAGCCTGCCCTGGGTGGCCAAATGGCTGCGGGTCACGGTGCCGCCCGACCCGGCGCCGATCTCCCGGGCCGGCCTGGAGATCCACCCCACCAGCGAGTGGGAGTTGTTTGTCTATCGCCTGGGCGCCGAGAAATGGTGCATTGGCGCGCCGCTGCGCGAGTTGAAAATGCCCGAAGGCACGCGCATCGCGGCGCTGTTTCGCGCGCAAAAACTGCTGCACACCTCGGGCAGTACGCGGCTTGAAGCCGGCGATATTCTCTGCGTGGTCGGCCACGAACATGACCTGCCAGCGCTGGGCAAACTCTTTATCGAGGCGCCCAAGCGCGGCCAGGATCTGCGTTTTTTTGGCGACTTTATTCTCGAAGGCGATGCTCAGCTGGGCGCAGTCGCAGCCCTTTATGGCCTGAAACTTGAGGGTGCCGA
>JAIERD010000178.1 GCA_019747155.1 Pseudomonadaceae bacterium | reverse complement strand
GACTGCCTGTGAGCATTGCGTATGAATCTTGACCTTTCTGAGCTGAGCCTGCTGGCGCCGATCTTTCGCGAGCTGTTCAAGGGCTACCATGTCAGCCGCCGCGATACCGAGCTGTACAGCCAACTGTCGAACCTGCAGGACGCTTACCGGGCGCTGTTCAAAGCCCTGGGTTTTGAGCTGGTATGCGACCCTCGCGGCTTTTATTACTTCGTCCCCGAGCAAATCGGCGCCCAGGTCAACAAGACCGCGCAACGCCTGGCGCTGTTTACCTTCATCATCGTCGAGCACCTGGCCGACCAAGGCCGCGATCCACTGGCGGTACTCGATGGCGGCAGCCTCGGCCGCGATGAATTACCGCCGCTGCTGGAGAAATACCGCGAGCTGTTTTTGCAAGCCGAAGTACAAACCCAGGACGAGCTGGAAGAGAAAGTCATGCGCCGCATGACCCAGCTCGGTTTTGCCAGCGAAGACAACGGCGTCTACCGCTTTCTGCCGCCGATGCATCGTTTCCTCGATGTCTGCCTGTCGGTGCAACAAGACCGCGACCTGGCCGCCAGCCTGCACAGCGCCTTGCCGCTGACCGGTATCGAACTGCCCAGCCCGCACTTGCTGGATGACGACAGTGGCGAGGAGATTATCGAGATCGAAACGCGCAGCGATTCAGCGACCGAAATGGAAGCAGAAACGGAACAGCAAGCCATGGCCCGCGCCATCGCCGAAGAGCAGGAGCTTGACGCATGACTCAGCAACGCTACGGCATCCGCCGCTTCGCCCTCCTGAATACCGCTGGTTACAGCCTCGGGCTGTTTCCGTTGGAACAGCCGCTGTCGGTGTATGGCGCCAACAACCTCGGCAAGAGCGCGGCGATTAACGCGCTGCAGTTCCCAATTTTGGCGCGCATGTCGGACATGAGTTTTGGCAAGTACAGCTTGGAGCAGTCGCGCAAGTTCTACTTCGCCAGCGACACCAGCTACATCCTGGTCGAAGTAGCGCTGCCCCACGGCCCCCACGTGATTGGCGTGGCCGGGCGCGGACCGGGCGGCGGTTTTGGCCATCAGTTTTTCGTCTATGCCGGCGAGCTGGACCTGGCCCACTACCAGAAAAACGGCACCTGCCTGCGCCAACGCGAGCTGTTCGCCAACCTTGAGCGCGAGCAGATCAAGGCCTACGAAGTGAAGCCCGATGAACTGCGACGCCTGCTGGTCGGCGGGCATACCTCTATCCCACTCGACCTGACGCTGATCCCGTTGCGTTCCACCAACGAGCAAAGCCTGAAAACCTTCCGCGCGCTGTTTATCAACCTGCTGCACATGCGCGAAATCACCGCAGCCAAACTCAAGCAACTGTTTATTGATGCCTTCGAGCACAGCCTGCGCTCGGGCAGCGTCGACTACATTGCCGCCTGCGAAGAGGCCTTCCGCGATGTGCGGCGCATGGAGCAGGACTACCAAGCCCTGGTCGCCGCCGGCCCGCTGATCCAAGCCCTGACCGCCGGCGTGGCGCAACGCGAACTGCTGCGCGGCAAGCTGCATCGACTCTCGCCACTGCTGGATAACCTGCTCGGCGCCTGGCAAGACTACAGCGGTGCGCGCCGCGAAGAACTGGTCATCCAGCACGAGCATTACCGCGCCCAACAGGACGGCCTGCAGCATGAACAACGCGCCGGCACATCTGAGCTGATGCGTCTGGAGCGCGAAATCAGCGAGCTGCAACGCTGGCTCGGCGAATTAGCGGTACTGAATAATCGCTTCGCCTTGCTCAGCGACGCCCACCCACTCGAACAGCAATTGCTGGCCGCCAAAGATGCCCACGACGAGCTGGCCGGCGCCTTGGCGCAATCGCGTCAGTTCAGCAGCGAGGACCTCGACCAGCGTTTGCACGAGCTGGAGAAACGCCTGAAATCGGTGAAACAACAGCTCGAACATGCCGATAACAACAGCTACGCCCGGCTGCGCGAAGAGTTCAGCCAGCAAGATGTCGAACGCCTGATGCGGCTGTTTAACGGTGCGCTGTTCAGCCTGCCGCTGGGCGAAAAAGGCATTCAGCTGGATGACGGCGACGCCTGGGTACAATCGCTCGGCCAGGTGCTGGATGGCTTCAAGGGCGAGCAGTTCAGTGTGCCCGGACTGTCGATCGACCTCTCGCACATCGAGCCACCGGCGCTGCAAGCGTTGGCCGACCGGGCCGCGCTGCGCGACCAAAAAGAGCGTTTGGACAAAGAACTCAAACAGCTCAAGACCCAACAAGCGGTTGCCGCCGACCGCAGTACCAGCAAGGTGCAAGCCGAGCAGTTTTATCAGGAGGTATTGCAGGCGCAGAAAAACCTCGAGGACTATCGTCGCAGCC
>JAIERD010000552.1 GCA_019747155.1 Pseudomonadaceae bacterium | reverse complement strand
AGCACCTGGACGCTGATTTTGCGCGTGGTGCTGCCGCAACTGCTGCCGCGCCTGCTGATCGCCCTGCGTCTGGTACTCGGTTCGGCCTGGCTGTTTCTGATTGCCGCCGAAGCCATCGCCAGCACCGACGGTCTCGGCTACCGGATTTTTCTGGTCCGTCGTTACCTCGCGATGGACGTGATCCTGCCCTACGTGGCCTGGATCACCTTGCTCGCGTGGCTGATGGACCTGGGCCTGCGCCGCCTGACCCAGCTGGCCTTTCCCTGGTTTGAGGGGGCCAAGGCATGAGCAAAATAAAAACCAGTGCGGGTGCCAGTGCCTCCTTGGCACGGCGCCACGCACAACCACAGTCCACGGTAATAACCGCGCAAAACACCGGATCGAGCCTGCCAACAAAGCCTAACGCCGGCGCCTTTATCGAGGTGAAAAATGTCTGGCAGCAATATGACGATCAGACGGTGCTGGAGCGACTGAATCTGTCCGTCAACGAAGGCGAGTTCTGCACCTTGGTCGGTGCCTCTGGCTGCGGAAAATCGACTTTTCTGCGCCTCTTACTGGGCCAAGAACAGCCGAGCAAAGGGCAAATCCTGCTGGCGGGTCAGCCACTGGCTGCCGAACCAGACGCCAGCCGCGGTGTGGTGTTTCAGCGTTACTCGGTGTTCCCGCATTTAAGCGTACTAGATAACGTCGCCATAGGCTTGGAACTGCCGCGTGCGCCGCTGTTTGGCCGTTTGTTTGGCAGCGCCAAGCGCGAGGCCCGCGAGCAAGCTGCCGTGATGCTCGACAAGGTTGGCCTTAGCCACGCGCTGGACAAATACCCCAGCCAATTGTCCGGCGGTATGCAACAGCGCCTAGCCATCGCCCAAGCACTGATCATGCGACCACGGGTCCTGTTGCTGGATGAACCGTTCGGGGCGCTCGACCCCGGCATCCGCAAAGACATGCACGCTCTGCTGCTGGAGCTGTGGCACGCCACCGGCCTGACCGTATTTATGGTCACCCATGACTTGAGCGAAGGCTTCAGCCTCGGCACCCGCTTGCTGGTGTTCGACAAAACCCGCATCGACCCCCATGCCCCCGGTGCCTTTGGCGCGCGCATTACCTACGACATTCCCTTGAACAGCGACCGCCGCGCGGCCCGCGCCGCCGTCGACGCCTTGCCGACGCAGCTGCAGCCGGCCTTGTAAGGAGCGACCATGAGCACCGCATTAACCCTACGCCCGACTCTCTACGAAGAACTGCTGCCCGGCGGCGGCCACAGCTCCTTCGTGCTCAAACGCGGCCAACTGCTGCGCATCACCGACCTCGAAGGCGGCGCCAACGTCAGTTTGCTGCTGCTCAGCGCGACGGAGAAAAGCGAGCGACTGAATTTGCCCGACACCTTGAAGTGCCAGCACACCGCCAAGCTCACCACCGGCCATTGTTTGTACTCAGACATGGGCCGCGTGCTGGCCGCCATCACCGCCGACACCTGTGGCTGGCACGACAGCTTCGGCGGCCTGCTGAACGCCGCCGAAGCGCAAGAAAAATACGGCGCCGGTCGCTATCAGGAACTGCGCAATAGCTTCTTTCGCAACGGCATGGACAACCTGCTGGTGGAGCTGGGTAAGTGGGACCTTGGCCTCGCCGACCTGCTGATGAACCTCAACCTGTTCAGCAAAGTCACGGCGGATGACGCAGGTGCTTTCCACTTCCAGCCGGGCAACTCCAAGGTTGGCGACTATGTGGAGCTGTACGCGCCGATGGACACGCTGGTGGTACTCACCGCCTTGCAACACCCGATGGACCCTAATCCCGACTACGCCCCCAAACCGGTGCAACTGAGCTGGCACAAGGTTGCTAGCGACGGTATCAGCGTGCTCTGCCGCACCTCGCGGCCGGAAAACAGTCGCGGTTTTCACAACACCGAACGTCAGTACCTCTGAGGGTTGCCCACATGAATTTAATCGCCAGCACCCTGCAACCTGAAGCTGCCGTCTACCGCCAGGTAATTCCGGCCGGCGAGCCGTTTCTTTGTGAAGTGAAAGCCGGCCAGACCCTGCGCCTGCTCGATCTGGAAGGTAATCAGGCAGTCGATACGCTGTTCTACAGCGCGAAAAATCCACGCGAGCGCTACGACCCACAACGCACCTTGCGCAAACAAAACAGCGTCTATCTGAGCAGCGGCAGCGTGTTGTATTCCAACCTCGGCAATCCACTGCTGACCATCAGCGCCGACACCTGTGGCCGCCATGACACCCTCGGCGGCGCCTGTGCGCAGGAGAGCAACACGGTCAGATACGCCCTCGACAAACGCTATATGCACAGCTGCCGCGACAACTTCCTGCGCGCCAGCCTGCACGACG
>JAIERD010000296.1 GCA_019747155.1 Pseudomonadaceae bacterium | reverse complement strand
TTGCTCGATAAGGACACCCGCGATTTCATCCAAACGCACAATCCCGGTGCCCTGCAAGATATCCTCGAACGCCTGCTGGAAGCCCAGCAACGCGGGCTATGGCAGAACCCCGGCGAGTATCAAACGACGTTGGAAAACCTGCTGCTGGACAGCGAAGAAGCATGAGTAAACAGATTTCCGTAGGGTGGATGACGCTTCACCCATCCACCACCGGCGCAACGCGGTCCATCGCCTAGCGGCTTACCCGCCGCGCTACAATCGCGGTTGCATATCGGCCGCTGTAGCCACAGATATCGCCATGGTGGACGAAAACAGCGTCGTCCACCCTACGCCAAGCTCTATTAATGGATCAGCTCCCATGACCGACAGCCATTTCCCCCTTTCTGCCGTGGTCGGTGCCGATGACCTGAAGTTGGCCCTGTGTTTGGCGGCCATCGATCCGGCCATCGGCGGCGTGCTGATCGAAGGCCCGCGAGGCATGGCTAAGTCGACCTTGGCCCGTGGCTTGGCCGATTTACTCGCCAGCGGCACCTTCGTTACCCTGCCGCTGGGCGCCAGCGAGGAGCGCATCGTCGGCACCTTGGATCTGGACGCGGCGCTCGGTGAGGGGCGGGCGCAGTTTTCGCCGGGCCTGCTGGCCAAGGCGAATGGCGGCGTGCTCTATGTGGATGAGGTCAATTTGCTGCCCGATCATCTGGTCGATTTGCTGCTGGATGCCGCCGCTAGTGGGGTCAACCATATCGAGCGTGACGGCATTTCCCATCGGCATGCCGCACGCTTCGTACTGATCGGCACCATGAACGGCGAGGAGGGCGAGCTGCGCCCGCAATTGCTCGATCGTTTCGGCTTGAACTTGGCCTTGAGCGGCTTGCCGCAACCTGCCGAGCGCGCCGAGATCGTTCGTCGCCGGCTGGCTTTCGACGCCGACCCGCAGGGGTTTTTGCAATGCTGGGCGGCGCCGCAAAATGAGTTGCGCCAGCGTTGCCAGCAAGCCCGTGAACAACTCAGTCATATTCCGCTGGATGACGCCGCGTTAAACGCCATCAGCCAGCGCTGCTTCGATGCCGGCGTCGATGGCCTGCGCGCCGACTTGGTCTGGCTGCGTGCCGCCCGTGCCCATGCGGCGTGGCGTGGCGCGGGGCAAATCGCCGCCGAGGATATCGAGGCAGTGGCCGACTTCGTGTTGCGCCATCGTCAGCGTCACCCATCACCACCGCCCGCGCCGCAACAGCCATCATCGCCACAATCGCCACCACCACAGTCAGATGCCGAGTCGTCAGCGGCGAATCAGCCGCAAGGCGAAGGCCAGTGGGGCGAGATGCCGGCCCAGCCACAGAGCATCGGTATTCGGCGTGAACCGCCGCGCTGGGCAAAAAAGCCCTAAGCATCCGCCCGCGCACAGCCACAGGCGCGGATGCACCGCCCGCTCCGGGGCGGCTCACAGGCGGACGCAGCGGTGCCAGCCGCAGCGGGCAAAGCGGCGCCATCGACTGGCCCGCCAGCCTGCTCAATGGCCGCCCACGCACGCGTCAGGATTTACGCCATAAAGCGCGCAGCACCCGTGCCGGTGAGCTATGGCTGGTGATCGTCGACGCCTCGGCCTCGACCCAGCGCTTTGGTGCGCTCAGCCAAGCCAAAGGCCTGCTGGCGCAACTGTTCGAGCAGGCCTACCGCCAGCGCGCGCGGCTGGCCGTGCTGCACGCCAGCGGCGCGCAGGCGCAGTGGTTGTGGCAAGGGCAGAAAGCCAGTGCGCTGCTGCACGACTGGCTGGCCGAGTTGGGTGCCGGTGGCGGCACGCCGCTGATCGAGGCCCTGCAACAGTCCGACGTTTGGCTAAACCGCCGGCAACAACTTAAACCGGCCGAACAGCAGCGCTTATTGATCCTCACCGACGGCCGCTTGCGCGACTGGCCGGCGCTAACCGTCAGTGCCTGCCCGGCGCTGCTGGTGGACATCGAATGCGCGCCGATCCGCCTCGGCCGTGGCCGCTTGTTAGCCCGCGAGCTATGTGCGCAGTACTGGCATATAGAGGAGTTGCCCAGTGGCTATTGAATGCGCGACACCGATTGCCGCCTCGGCCGTGGCCGTCTGCTGGCCAGTCAGTTGGGCGCCGAGTATCGACATATAGAGGCGCTGCCGCTGCTTTGAGGCAAAGGTGCGGCCGCCGACAACTTAGTTTTTACTGCCACGGAATTTATCTTTGGGCACGTTTACTAACCAATAACGTCGGATTTATCTTCGGAGTTATAGCGAGTGAACGCGTGCCGGAAAAGGATTTTTGCGCTGTTGGTGGTTGCGGTAATAGGTGTGCAAATCAGTGGTTGTAGCAGCTA
>JAIERD010000193.1 GCA_019747155.1 Pseudomonadaceae bacterium | reverse complement strand
ACCTACGAATGCCACGCAGGGACTTTTGTTGGCGGCGTAGCGCTCAAAGGTCAGGCGGCGAGCGTTAAGTAAGGTTCTGTTGCCGTTCCCGTTCCCGTTCCCGTTGCTGGCGCCTGCGACTAAGCCACCCTACGCAGAACTGTGACTACTCCAGCGCCGTCGGCCACTGACTGGCCATGCCGATGCCGCGCGGGTCGCTAGCCGCTTCGACGCTGTTGCTTTGTTTATCCCAGAGCAGCACGTGCTGATTGCCATAAGCGCGCTCGACGGCTTTTAGGCTGTGGCCGCGTTGTTGCAATGCCGTCAGCTCGCTGGGGCTGAAGGCGCGGGGCTCGTACTCGATAACATCCGGCAGGTATTGATGGTGGTAGCGCGGCACGGCGACCCAGGCGCTGGGCGGCTGTCCGTCGAGATAACTGAGCATGGCCAGCAATACCATGCTCGGAATGCGGCTGCCGCCGGGTGTGCCGAAGACGGCGAAGGCGCTGGGACTTTCGATAAAGCTCGGGCTCATACTCGACAGCGGGCGCTTGCCGGCGGCGATCAGGTTGGCGGCGCTGCCGGTTAAGCCGTAAGCGTTGCTGCTGTTAACCGCGGCGGCGAAGTCGTCCATTTCATTGTTGAGCAGTACGCCCGTGCCGGGCACCGTGAAGGCCGCGCCAAACGGCAGGTTGATCGACAGGGTGGCGGCTACGGCATTGCCTGCGCTGTCCAAAATACTGAAATGGCTGGTGTGATTGCCTTCTTTCCAAGCGGGGGCCGGGGCCAAGCTGGCGCTGGGGGTGGCGCGTTGCGGGTCGATGCTGTGGGCCAGTTGCTCTAGGTAACTGGGAGCAAGCAGCTGGGTAACGGGGTTGCGAACAAAGTCCGGGTCGCCGAGCAGGCCGCGATCGCGGTACACCCGGCGTAGGGTTTCCACCACTAAATGCGCACGTTGCAGCTTATCGGCGCTGCGCCACGGCAGTTGCTGCAAGATGCCGAGGCTTTGCGCCAGTGCCACGCCGCCGGCCGAGGGTGGCGGGGCGCTGATCAGTTCGCGGTCGTCTGTGAGTTTAAAGCGTAGCGGCGTGCGCTCGACCACTTGATACTCGGCCAGATCGCGCAGGCTCCAGATGCCGCCCGCCGCTTGCACGCCATCGATCAGCCGCTTGGCTTGCACGCCGCTGTAAAAGCCTGCGCGGCCATCGCGCGCCAGCAGTTCGAGGCTGTTGGCCAGTTCGGGTTGGCGCAATAGGCTGTATTGCTCGGGGATTTCAGCCTTGCTGAGAAATAGCCGGGCGCTTTCTGGGTTGCTGCGCAACTCGGCCAAACGCCAGCCGGCGCGCTCTTGGTAGAGCGAATCAATCGACACGCCGTCGCGCGCCAGGCGAATGGCCGGGGTCAGTGAGTCGCGCAGCGGCAGGCGGCCATAGTGTTCGGCGAGCTCTACCAGTGCTGCGGGCAGGCCAGGAATCGCCGCCGCTAAGGCGCCATTTAATGACAGTTCGGGCGCGGCTTGGCCGTTGCGCAGATACATCTGTGCGCTGGCGGCCAGCGGGGCGCGTTCGCGGGCATCGAGAAAATGGTAACTGGGCGCGCTGGCGCCGGCTTGCCTGAGCAGAAAGAAACCACCACCGCCCAAGCCGCTGGCGTAAGGCTCGACCACCGCGAGGGCGGCGCTGACCGCCACGGCGGCATCAAAGGCATTGCCACCGGCGGCCAAGGTTTCTAATCCGGCGACGGTCGCGGCCGGGTGGGCGCTGGCAATAGCCGCCTGATTCGGTTGCTCGGTGGCTTGCAGATGAAGGCTACAGAGCAGTAACAGTGCTGCAGTGAAGAGAGATCTGAGCATTTTTGGCTATGTCCCCGTTACGTGTTGATACCCGCAAAGCTTAGGGTTTTGCGTTCGTAGGTTGGGCGGCGGTTGCTGTGGTCTAAGCAGCGAAACGGTTTAAGCCGCCGCGTAACCCAACATGGGGACTGTGCCACGCTAACTTATCTAAGAGACTGAAACCGTCCGGTGGGTTACGCGGCGCACTGACTGCGAAGTGAGTGTTTGAGCCTGCGTGGCGCCGCTAATCCACCCTACAAAAGCTGCTTCTAACGCAGTATGGCGCGCGAAGCCCGCAGCAGCATTCGGACGATCAATCAGGCCTTGCCGGTGAGAATGTTGTATTTAGCCAGCAACTGATCTTTGCTCTCAACGTGATTCTCATCCAGCGGGATGCAATCTACCGGACACACCTGCTGGCATTGCGGCTCGTTGTAGTGGCCGACGCATTCGGTGCACAGGTTGGGGTCGATGACGTAAATTTCTTCGCCTTGGGAAATGGCCGCGTTTGGGC
>JAIERD010000501.1 GCA_019747155.1 Pseudomonadaceae bacterium | reverse complement strand
ATAAACGGCACAACTACTGCTTTGGCCCCCGCACCTGAGACCGGAACACTCAAAGGGGGCGTACCCAATGGACAGCGTTGTATCTCGACTCAAGTGGCAGGGTCTGCTGTTTTCGCTGTTATGGCTGCCAATCGAGCTGCCTCAAGCAGCGCCGGGCGACGTGATCATCTCCCGCCAAGTTCAATCGCGAGTCGCAACCCGCCCCACTCAGGTGCCAGACCCACATCCTCGGGTGGTGAACGCCTCGCCCACGCACTACACCCCAGTTAGCAATCTTGGCGCCGCCTCTCTGGATGGCGAACTAAGCGACCATGAGTTTGCTCAGGTCAGCAGCGGGCGGGCGCTACCGACGCAGTTGCAGAACAACCAAGCGACGACGCTCGGTGGCGCCAACCAGACCAACCACAACAGCCTGCAAGGCTCCGCTGCCACTCACGGCGGCGCGGGCTCCAGACTTGGCGGGCAGGTCAACCGTAGCTTGCAACAGGGGCTGCGGCCCTTGCAGATGCTGGGAGGTCAATAATGCGCCAGCTCCTGCCATTGCTCGTCTGGGCTTTCAGTTCACTGCTCTGGGCCGACCCGGCAAACCAACAACTGGCTGCGCAGATCGACGCCAGCGGCCAAGCCTATCAAGGCAACCTGATGTTCAATCAGGCCGCCGGCAGCAGCCAACAGCAAGCCAATGCCCGCGCCATTGCCGTCGGTGACAATGCCGGCGCAAGCACCCGGGTTGAGCAGCTGATCGAGCAACTGCCGCCCAGCCAGAGCGGTATTACGGCCAGTGCCCGGATCGGCGGCAACTCATTCAGCCAAGGCAGTGGCCTGCTTGGCATTAATCAAAGTGCCGGGATCGGCAATCAACAGATCAACGCCTTGCGCATGGCCTCAGGCCTGCCGGAAGGCCTTGATGACAGCGCATTGGCTCAACAGAGCGTGGCGCCGTCAACTACCTCCGGAACAGTCGAACCGCAAAGCTCAGAACGCTTCGTCGCTATTGACGAGGGCGCATTTGGCAGTAGCCGTGGTGTGGTGCAACTGAACCAGAGCGCTGGGGTTGGTAATCGCAGTATCAACAACCTGGCAATCAGGGTTGCTGAATGACGCAGCAAACCCGCCTACACAACCGCAACAAGGAGAAGTCCAAATGAACGCACAACACATGTTCAAACCCTTGGTTCTGGCCTTGGCCGCAATCGTCGCAACCGGCGCCTATGCCGAAGGAAGCGACGATGGCGGTAGCCCTGCAAACGGCGCCTCTGCCACCATCGGTGACAGCCAAGGCAGCTATGGCAATCATGTAAGAAATGAGGGCACCGAAAACACCGCGACTGTCTACGATGCGATTGACGGGGCATCCGGCAATATCGGGGTCAACGTCACCGCTGGCGACAATAACCAACAAGCGAATGCTGCGGCACTCTCCACAGCTGACGCCGCCTTCGTCTTTGGCGCCGCCGCCGTGGCCGATATCGACGTCAGCCAGAAAGGCAAAAACAACACGCTGAATAACTACAGCGTGCCAAACGTCGCCAATCTGCATGACGCAGCCAATAACACCACGGGTAATGTCGGCATCAACATTTCTGCCGGCAACTACAACCAACAGAAAAACGACATGGCCGCCGCAGTGTCGGAAACTGCCTACATTGCCTCAGCCAACTCTGATGTTTCACAGAAACTCTCGGGTAACACCACCAACAACTACGCCACGCTGGATTACGGCACTGTTGCCGTTACTCTCGGCATGACCGCCAGTGGCAACTATAGCGGTGCGGGCTCAGGGAGTTATAACGGTACCGCAGCCGGCACCACCGCCGGCACTGCCGACCAGATCGGCGATGTCTATCCAGACATCTGGGATGGTTCGCACTTCCCCGGCGGCAGCGTTCAAACCGGCCATATGGACCTCGATAGTGCCGCCCAAGGCGCTCAAGATCCAAACGGCGATGGTGGCGCTCTAGTCTTCGGCGAAGAAGGCACCTACAACGGTACCCAGAGCGGCTCACTGGGCTTCCAGGAAGCCGGTTCGACCAGCCTGGCCGGCACCGTCAGCGGCAGTATTCCGGTGGTTGCCGGCTTCAACACTCCGGTAGTCAACGATGCGCGGTTGTATAACGCCTTGAACGACATCTCCGGCAACGTGGGGGTCAACATCGCCGCCGGCGGTGGCAATCAACAGAGCAATTCGCTGGCGATTGCCGCAGGTTGCACCGCCTGTGCAGGTGGCGCAGGCGGCGGGGACAGCGGCAGTAATGGCTTTTAACTAACTGCAGTACCGCGCGGGGTTCAGCCTGCTGGCCCCCGCGCCCTCTTGGAGG
>JAIERD010000351.1 GCA_019747155.1 Pseudomonadaceae bacterium | reverse complement strand
TAAAGCCCAAGCTGCGCAGCGAAGCCACATCCGGACGCTCCTGCGGGGCCAACACGCCCTGTTGAAAGCCCATTTCCATCAGCGCTTTCATCTTCGCCAGGCCTTGCTTGGCGGCCTCTTTCGGATTGGAGCCCTGCTGGCTGTTGCTCTGCGAGGCGACGTTGCCGTACGACAAGCCACCGTAGTTATGGGTCGGGCCGACCAAACCATCGAAATTCATTTCACAAGCAGGCAGCTCAAAAGACTTGCTCACAGCGATACTCCCGGCGTCAGGGTGGCAGGCAGGCTTAGGGTTGCGCATTCCAACGAGGCCACCGGATAAGCGCAGTAGTCGGCCGCGTAATAGGCACTGGCGCGATGATTACCCGAAGAGCCAACCCCGCCAAAGGGCGCGCTGCTGGCCGCCCCCGTCAGTTGTTTGTTCCAGTTGACGATGCCTGCGCGGCTCTGTAGCCAAAACTGCTGATAACGCTCGGCAGAGTCCGACAGCAGTCCGGCGGCTAAACCAAATTGAGTGGCATTGGCCTCGGCGATGGCGGCGTCAAAATCAGCGTAGCGAATCACTTGCAGCAAGGGGCCGAAGAACTCTTCATCCGGGCGATTGCTCACCGCTGTGACATCAATAATCCCCGGCGTGAGCAAGGCGGCCGTCGCCTGCGGCTGAGTCATGGCCAGTAACGCCGTGGCGCCCTTGGCCAGCAACTGCTGCTGAGCGGTAAGCAGATGCTCGGCGGCGGCTAGGGAAATCACCGCCCCCATAAAAGGCGCCGGCTGCTGATCGAAAGCGCCGACCTGAATAGTCGCAGTCACCGCCACCAAACGCGCCAGCAAGCTATCGCCCCACGCGCCTTCTGGCACCAGCAAACGTCGAGCACAGGTGCAACGCTGGCCGGCGCTGATAAAGGCCGACTGAATGATGCAGTACACCGCCGCATCCAGGTCCGCGACCTGCTCGACCACCAGCGGATTATTGCCGCCCATTTCCAGCGCCAGGATTTTATCCGGGCGACCGGCACACTGCTTGTGCAGCAAATTGCCGGTGCCGCTGGAACCGGTGAAAAACAAACCATCGATACCGGCATCGGCGGCCAGCGCCACGCCGGTTTCCCGCGCACCTTGCAGCAGATTAAGCACGCCGGCTGGCAAGCCAGCCTCGATCCAGCATTTAACCGTCAGCTCGGCGACTTTCGGGGTCAGCTCGCTGGGTTTAAACACCACCGCATTACCGGCTAGCAGCGCCGGGACTATATGACCATTGGGCAAATGGCCGGGGAAGTTATAGGGGCCGAACACCGCCACCACACCATGCGGTTTATGCCGCAGCACAGCCGTGGCATCGGCCAGCGGGCCACTCTTCTCGCCAGTGCGCTCGCGGTAGCTTTGGATCGAAATGGCGACTTTATTAACCATAGTCGTGACTTCGGTGGCCGACTCCCAGAGCGGCTTGCCGGTTTCCTCACCAATGCACTGGGCCAGTTCATCGGCATGGGCTTTCAGACTGTTTGCAAAGGCTTCTAACACAACAATTCGCTCATCCAACGAACGCTGCGCCCACGCAGGAAATGCTGAGCGTGCGGCTGCCACGGCCGCTGCCACTTGCACCGGGGTTGCCGCCCGGCCAGTCCAGAGCACGGCCTGACTAACCGGATTTAATGATTCAAAGCTCGCCGCCAAACCTTCCTGCCAGGCCCCGGCAATAAAATGTGTGCTCATCAATGTTGCTCCTGCTTAAACGGCGCACGGGCCGACAGTGGCACGGCGCGCACTTGCGCACCGGCGGTTAACTGCAAGCGCTTGGCAGTTAAGGCATCGACCACCAGCGTGCCGGCGGCCATGCGTGCAGGTGCGGTAGTGATGCGGCAATCGGCCAGTTTGCGGTTATGAATGAGGAAGTTGGTGGCCTCATCCCCCGGCGTGCCTATGGCCAAAATCAATGTTTGGCTATCATGCACCGCGCGGATTTTTGCCGTCTCACACTCAATCGCCGGGCCCGCATCGAAGATATCCACATAGCCCTGATAGCTGAAACCTTCGCCCTTGAGCATCGCCAAGGCCGGCTCGGTATCGGGGTGTACGCGGCCGATGGTGGCGCGCGCCTCCTCGGCCAAGAAGCAGATGTAGAGCGGAAACTTGGGCATCAACTCGGCGATAAAAGCCTTGTTGCCAACCCCGGTTAAATAATCGGCGCGAGAGAATTCCATCTTGAAAAAATGCCGGCCCAGGCTCTCCCAAAACGGCGAACGGCCGGTGGAATCCGACATGCCGCGCATTTCGGCAATCACCTTATCGCCGAACAACTGCGGAAACTCGGCAATAAA
>JAIERD010000305.1 GCA_019747155.1 Pseudomonadaceae bacterium | reverse complement strand
AGCATCCATAACGATGCCCAGCGCTCGGTCACCGTACTGGAGCTGACCGCCCCGGATCGTCCCGGCCTGTTAGCGCGGATCGGCAAGATCTTCTTAGACTTCGATCTGTCATTGCAAAATGCCAAAATTGCCACCCTCGGCGAGCGGGTTGAAGACGTGTTCTTTATCACCGATGCGCGCCACCAGCCCTTGGCGGACCCAGAGCTGTGCGCCCGCCTGCAAGATGCAATAACCGCTCAATTGTCCGACGCCAATGGCGCACCCAACACGCCTACGTCGCTGCGTATTTAGGAAGTTTCCCCGCCCATGAATTCTTCGCTCACCCAACTCCAGCCCTATCCATTTGAGAAGCTCCGCGCCCTGCTGGCCGGCGTACAGCCCGCCGCGTTAGCGCCAATTGCCTTATCGATCGGCGAGCCAAAACACCGTTCACCGGAGTTTGTCGCCAACGCCTTGGCTGCCAATCTCGACCAACTGGCGGTGTACCCAACTACTCTGGGGCTGCCGGCACTGCGCGAGGCCATTCGCGACTGGTGCCAGCGCCGCTTCGAGGTACCCGCCGGCTGGCTGGACGCAGCCAAGCACATCTTGCCGGTTAACGGCACCCGCGAGGCGTTGTTTGCCTTCACCCAAGCGGTGGTCAATCGGCAGGCCGATGCGCTGGTGGTCAGCCCTAATCCTTTTTATCAAATCTACGAAGGTGCCGCCCTGCTCGCCGGCGCACAGCCGCACTACCTGCCGTGCTTGGCCGAGCATGGTTTTAATCCAGATTTTGACGCCGTGACCCCGGACATTTGGCAGCGTTGCCAGATTCTGTTTCTCTGCTCGCCGGGCAACCCAACCGGCGCCTTGATTCCGCTGGCGACCTTGGAAAAGCTGATTGCTTTGGCCGACCAATATGATTTCGTGATTGCCGCCGACGAGTGCTACAGCGAGCTGTACTTTGACGAAAGCACCCCGCCGGCCGGCCTGTTGAGCGCCTGTGCCAGCCTTGGGCGCAGCGATTTTAAGCGCTGCGTGGTGTTTCACAGCCTGTCTAAGCGCTCCAACTTGCCGGGCCTGCGCTCAGGCTTCGTGGCTGGCGATGCCGAGATTCTGCAAGGCTTCTTGCTCTATCGCACCTACCACGGCTGCGCCATGTCGGTGCCGACCCAACTGGCCAGCGTTGCCGCCTGGAACGACGAAACCCACGTGCGTGAAAATCGCGACCTGTACCGCGCCAAATACGACGCAGTACTGGATATTCTCAGCCCAGTGCTCGACGTACAGCGCCCCGATGGCGGTTTTTACCTGTGGGCCAAGGTGCGCGGCGATGACGCCCAGTTCACCCGCGAATTGTTCGCCCAGCAGCACGTCACAGTGGTGCCCGGCTCGTACCTGTCACGCGAAGTAGACGGCTTTAATCCGGGTGCGGGGCGCATTCGCATGGCCTTGGTCGCACCGCTGGCCGACTGCATCGAAGCGGCCCAGCGGATTCGCACTTACCTGCAAACGGTGTCCGTATGAGCATCACCCTGTACGGCATCAAGGCCTGCGACACCATGAAAAAGGCCCGCACCTGGCTCGATGAGCAAGGCATTGGCTATGTTTTTCATGATTACAAAAGCCTCGGCATCGACCCCGCCAATCTGCAAAAATGGTGCAATGAGCACGGCTGGGAGAAAGTCCTCAATCGCAGCGGCACGACCTTTCGTAAGCTCGACGAGGCGCAAAAAGCCGACCTCGACCAAGAGCGGGCGATTGCCCTTATGCTCGCGCAACCCTCGATGATCAAGCGCCCGGTGCTGGATCTCGGCACGCGCACGCTGCTCGGCTTTAAGCCAGAAATTTACCAGCAGGCGCTCAGTAACTGAGCCCTGCCCCGCACATTAGTCTTATAAGGAAGCATTTCATGTCGCAACAAGTATTCAGCCTGGCCTTCGGTGTTGGCACCCAGAACCGTGATGAACAGTGGCTTGAGGTGTTTTACGCCCAGCCACTGCTCAAGCCTGCCGACGAACTGATCGCCGCCATCGCCCCGCTACTCAATTACACCGGTGGCAATCAGGCGATTAGCTTCAGCACCGCCCAAGCCATTCAACTGGCCGATGCCGTTAAGCCCCTGAACGCCCAGCAAGCCGCCCTGCTCAATCGTTTGGCCGAAAGCGAAAAACCTCTGGTCGCCACTATTCTGGCCGAAGACCTAGCGCTGACCTCAACCCCCGAGGCCTACCTCAAGCTGCAACTGCTGTCCCATCGTTTGGTTAAACCGCACGGTTTGAACCTGGCCGGAATCTTCCCGCTGCTGCCGAACGTGGCTTGGACCAGCCAAGGCGC
>JAIERD010000333.1 GCA_019747155.1 Pseudomonadaceae bacterium | reverse complement strand
CTTGTTGTTTTGAGTCACAGCGTTGAAGTACTTGGTCACGTCCTGGGCCGACAGGGTGAAGGTGAATTCTTTGTCGGCAATTTCCAGGGCAATTTCGCGGCGTTCGGTCATGGTCAATTCCTTTGTTTCAGGTTGTTGAAAAAGTCGTTTAGGCGTTTTTCGAAGCGTTCTTCCAGCTTCTCCAGGGCCTTGTCTATGTGTTCGGTTTTCACGTAGCGCTCGGCTACTTCAATGCGAAACTCCAAGTGCTCGCGGCGTGCTGCGCTGATCTGCTTGAACAGATACACCTGGAAGCCCACCACGCCGGTCAGCACCGCATTGGTCAGCATCAGCAGCACGTTCACCGCGGTGGCGGATAGCTCCATTACTTGCTCCATTTGCCACGGCCGCCGATGCGAACTGCGCACCACATAAGCCACGCCAGGGGCTTGTCCATGCCTTCCTCCAGCAGTGCTTCGTAAAAGATCTGGTCGGCCTCGGCCTTGGTGAAAAGGTGGGTCAGGTTGGTGTAGATGAAGTCATGCACCACCGCTGGCCGGCGGGCTTTGGGGTGGTCGCGGGGCACAATCACCCAGGCCAAGCGCGGCACGCTGGCTAAATCCGTGCGAAAGCCCACTAGCACCACGATCAGGCGCAGGCCGCGTGTCAGATACTCCAGCGGCCGTGACACTTGCCATTGGTCCTGGCCTGGTCGGTTGCGCAGTTCAAGGTCACTCTTAAAGGGCATCGGCGGCGCACTCCACGCGGACACTGTTCGGGGCTGCGTTGGCGTCGATCACCTGACGCAGTTCGGCACGCAGTTCGGGCGGTGCCATGCAGTACGCGCGGGTCACGAATGCCACTTCGTCGGCAACGGCCAGGCCGAAGTCGTCGGCGCAGCCTTTCAGCTGCAGGGTTAGCAAGGCAGCAAGACAGGCGACCGCAGCGGGTTGCTTGAATCGGCGCATATCAGTAGCTCCAGATCATCGGGCTGGGCAGTCGGCCGCCTTCGGGCGCGGTGCCCAGGTGAATGAACCGCGCCGCACCTTTCTGGCTGATACCCACGCGGGTGAATTTCAGCGACAGGGCCAGTCGCAGGATCTGCAGCGCGTCTGCGCCACGGCAGGCAATGTCCACGGCCTGGCCGGTGGTGTGCTCGCCGGGTTCGCGCTTCTTAGCCTCGACAGGGTGGCGTGGGCAGCGATAGGCACTGCTCAGGTTTATGCCCTTGCCATACAGCGTGCGCAGCTGCTGCAGCTCAGCCATAAAGGTCGGGTCCATCTCGGTGCCGTCACTGCCGCACCGGCCGCATTTGCAGCGCAGTTCGGGGTAAGCGAAGTTCGGCCAGGGGCTGGCTTTCATCGGCGGTTTCCTTGCTCAAAAGTGGACTGACAGGGCATGCAGCGGGTGATCCCGCCAAGCACTTGGCGCTTGGGTGGGATGGCACCGCCGCAGCGTATGCAGAGGGTCAGGCTTGGGCCGGCTGGCTTAGCAACGAGGCGCTGGGCTTTCAGTGCTCGTTCAAGCTCCAGTTCTTCACTTGCCTGGGCGCGGTCGCCCCAATCCACCATTAGCGCAGGCCTTCGATTTCGCTGGCGGCCAGGTACGGCACGCCGTTGATGCGGATAAAGTCCGGGCTGGTGACGTCAAACGGCACCTTGTGCTTGGTCTTCTCGCCGCCCTTGGGGTCGATATCCAGCAGGCTGGACACTTTCAGCTTGCAGCCGAAGGCCTCCACCCGCAGTTCGTCGTCGCCAGCCTTGGCGAAAAACACCGTGTCGAACGGCTCCAGCTGTCGGAAGCTGCCAGCGCGGCGGGCGGCCTCGATCAGCAGCGAGAAGTTCACGCTGTCCAGCTCAAACTCACCGCTTGCGCCAACGTCGCCGTCCACATGGCCGTCGGGTACGCCGCCGGTTTGTGCCACCGCAGTGTTGTCGGTGATATCCAGAGTTGCTTTCTCGATATGTACCTGGATATCGCCCAGGTTCACGTCGAAGTTCATGCCGCCAATTCGGGCCATGCGTGTTTACTCCTCGTCGTCCTGGGAAAGATCCAGGGCAATGTTTGCGGTCAGGTCTTTGGGGCAGTTGAACGGGCGCAACTTGATGTAGGCCTCGACCTTGGTTTTGCTTAGCCAAACCAGGGTGATTGCGTCGTCTGTCGGTGGTTCGATATCGCCTGGAAACTGCTGGCCGGCGAACAGCACCGAACGCGACATTTCACGCAGCGGGCGCATCAGCGCCGATTTGTTGGCCGCCATGCTGTTGGGGGTGTTGTTCAGCTTGCGGTCGCCCACGCGCTGGATCAGCAGGATCCGCACGCGGCGGGCGGC
>JAIERD010000570.1 GCA_019747155.1 Pseudomonadaceae bacterium | reverse complement strand
TGGCGGCCCAGGTAATACCAGAGTTGATCGCCGGCATAGCTGCCGAAAAATGCGGTGACCAGCACCCATTCGATTTGCATGTAGCCGCGCGAGGCAAGAAACCCAGCCAGCACCAAAATAGTTTCGCCCTCGAAGAAAGTTCCGAGAAACAGGGCGAAATAGCCGAAATCCTGTAAAAATTGCTCGAGCATAATGGCGGCGCGTACGGAAAAGAGTCGGCAGCCTAACCCTTCCAGTCCTTGTGGGAAAGCGCTGGTCGCCGTGGACGCCGCTGTGGACAATGTCTTTAGTGGTATGTCTGGGCTAAATGCGACGAGTCGCCGCAGCTTTGCCGCAGTCGTCATGCTTTAGTCATAATGTCCGCTTATAACTGTCACACTCGCTCGCCTGCGCGGGCTTAGGAGTTTGCTGTGAGCTTTACCCCTGCCAATCGTCTGTTTCCCGGTACTCGCTTGCGGCGTAATCGTCGTGATGAGTTTTCTCGTCGCTTGGTGCGCGAGAACCAGCTGACGGTGGATGATTTGATCCTGCCGGTGTTCGTCCTCGATGGCGAAAATCGCCGTGAAGCCGTGGCCTCGATGCCGGGCGTCGAGCGCCTGTCGATCGATTTGCTGCTGCAAGAAGCCGAGGAGTGGGTGGCGCTGGGGATTCCCGCGTTAGCATTGTTTCCGGTCACCGCCGCCGAGAACAAATCCCTGGATGCCAGCGAAGCCTGGAACCCCGAAGGCATCGCCCAGCGCGCCACCCGCGCCTTGCGTGCGCGCTTCCCAGAACTAGGGGTGATTACTGATGTGGCCCTGGACCCGTTCACCACCCACGGCCAGGACGGCATTCTGGATGCCGACGGCTATGTGCAGAACGACATCACCGTCGATGCCCTAGTGCGCCAGGCGTTGTCCCATGCCGCTGCTGGTGCCCAAGTAGTGGCGCCCTCGGACATGATGGATGGTCGCGTGCAGGCGATCCGCGAGGCCCTGGAGTTGGCCGAGCACACCAACGTGCGGATCATGGCCTACTCGGCCAAGTACGCCAGCGCCTATTACGGGCCGTTTCGCGATGCGGTCGGTTCGGCGGCGAATCTGGGTAAGGCCAACAAGGCCAGCTACCAGATGGACCCGGCCAATGGCGACGAAGCTTTGCATGAGGTAGCCGCAGACTTAGCCGAAGGCGCCGATATGGTCATGGTTAAGCCGGGCATGGCCTATCTGGATATTCTCTGGCGGGTTAAAACTGAATTTCGGGTGCCGACCTTTGTCTATCAAGTCAGCGGCGAATACGCCATGCACATGGCCGCGATCCAGAACGGCTGGCTCGGCGAGGCGGTGATTCTCGAATCCTTGACCGCTTTCAAACGTGCCGGCGCCGATGGCATCCTGACGTATTTCGCTAAACGTGCAGCGCAATTGTTAAAACAGGGCCAGTAAGCCCCCTAGGACGAGCAAATGAATACCGAAGGACTCAGCGACAACCCCGTGCCCGCAGAGCCGCCCGTGGTGGCTGAAGTGCTGGAGACGCTGGCGGCGATTGAGCCAGTCGCCGCACCTACACCGGCGGTGTATGTGGTGCCGGGGCTGGATGACAGCAGCCTGTATATTCACCGCGAGCTGTCGCAGCTGAAGTTCAATATCCGCGTGCTGGAGCAGGCGCTGGATGAGTCCTATCCGTTGCTGGAGCGGCTGAAGTTTCTGCTGATTTTTTCCAGCAACCTCGATGAGTTCTTCGAGATTCGCGTCGCCGGCCTGAAGAAGCAAATCACCTTCGCCCGTGAAACCGCAGGCCCTGACGGTTTGCAGCCGCATCAAGCGTTGGCGCGGATCTCTGAGCTGGTGCACGAGCAGGTCGAGCGTCAATACGCGATCCTCAACGATGCCTTGTTGCCAGCACTGGAAAAACACCAGGTGCGCTTTATCCGTCGCCGACACTGGACACCGAAGCTGAAAGCCTGGGTGCGGCGTTATTTTCGCGATGAGATCGCGCCGATCATCACCCCGATTGGCCTAGATCCAACCCATCCATTTCCGTTGTTGGTCAACAAAAGCCTGAACTTTATCGTCGAGCTGGAAGGCATCGATGCCTTTGGTCGCGATTCGGGCCTGGCGATTATTCCGGCACCGCGGCTGTTGCCGCGAGTGATCAAGGTGCCGGAAGACATCTGCGGCCCTGGCGCCAACTACGTGTTCTTGTCGTCGATGATTCACGCCCATGCCGATGATTTGTTCCAGGGCATGAAGGTCAAGGGCTGCTATCAGTTCCGCCTGACCCGTAACGCCGACTTGGCCATGGACACCGAAGACGTCGAAGACTTGGCCCG
>JAIERD010000363.1 GCA_019747155.1 Pseudomonadaceae bacterium | reverse complement strand
GTCGGGCTATCAACCGGCCTACTGGAAAGCTGAAGATTCGGCGTTGATTTTCAGCTTGCTGAACTTCGGCCTGGCAGTAAACCTGCAGGAAGAAATCGCCTCTTTGGTGCTGGCGCAAAAAGTCGGTGCCGACAAACTCGCTTGGCTCACCCCGACCTATCCGGATGAGCCACTGCCCTTCGATGAAGCGGAAAAACTCCAGGGCCTCGCCCTCAGCGGGAAAATTGCCGGCCTGAACGCCATCAACAGCGCCGCCGGTCAGGTCGCCAGCCTGGACATGCTCGGGGTTGCCGCCTCCAACAACTGGGCCATCGCCCCAGGGCGCTCGCGCGGCGGCAAAAGCCTGCTGGCCAACGACACCCACTTGCCACTGTCGATGCCCTCGGTGTGGAATTTCGTGCAGATCCGCACGCCAAAATTCAACGCCGCCGGCGTCTCCATAGCCGGAGTTCCGGCCATAGTTGCCGGATTTAACGGCCAGCTGGCCTGGGGCATGACAATGGTCATGGGCGACAACCAAGATTTGTTCCTGGAAAAAATCAAACTGCAAAATAAACAGCCCTATTACCTTGCCGAAGGTAAATGGCTGCCCGCCCGAGCCCGCTCAGAAACCTTCTTTATTAAGGGTGCCAGCCCGGTCCGCGAAACCATATATGAGACCCGTCACGGCCCGCTGCTCAACAGCGTACTGGGCGAGCGCAAACACCCACTGCAACCCCTGCAGCTGAGCAGCGGCTATGGCCTGGCACTGCAGACCACGCAGTTTGAAGCCGATAAAACCCTGGACGCCTTCTTCAATTTATCTCGCGCACAAAACATCGACCAAGCCTTCACCGCCACCCGCGATATCCGCGCCATGCCGCTGAATATTCTGTTCGCCGATGCCCAGCACATTGGCTGGCAAGTCACCGGGCGCTTCCCCAATCGCCGCGCGGGCCGCGGCCTGCTGCCCTCCCCCGGCTGGGATGGACGTTATGACTGGGATGGTTTTGCCGACCCAATGCTGCATCCCTATGACCAGGACCCGCCACAAGGCTGGCTCGGCACCGCCAATCAGCGCAGCGTGCCGCAAGGCTATGGCATGCAACTGTCCAACTCCTGGTACTACCCGGAGCGGGCCGAACGCATTGCGCAACTGGCCGGCACCGGCAAGCACGACCAGAAAAGCATGATCGCCATGCAGTACGACCAAACTTCACCCTTCGTGGCCAAGCTGCAAACCATGTTTGCCGCGCCGGGCATGCAGACCCCCCTGCAGCAGGCGATTGCAGCCCTCCCCGCCAGTGAGCGCAGCAAAGCCGAAGAGGCCTATAAACGCCTGAGCAGTTTTGACGGCAAACTCAGCGCCAGCTCCGGCGATGCGGCCTTGTACGGCGCCTTTTTAGCCGAAAGCGCGCGCCTGACCTTTGCCGATGAGCTAGGCGGCGTCGACTCGGCAAGCTGGCAAGCCTTGGTCGACACCGCCGACCTGTCTTATTCGGCCCAAGCCGACCACCTGCTGGGCCGCGATGACAGCCCGTTCTGGGACGATCTCGGCAGCCCCGGCAAAGAAGACAAACCAGCCATCTTGGCCCGCAGCCTAGCGGCGTCCGTCAGCTACTGCGAAAGCCGCTTGGGCAGTGATCGCCATGCCTGGCAATGGGGCAAACTGCACAGCTACACCTGGGCCACCGAAACCACGCAAATGGCCAAATACATGAGCGCCAGCCAACAAGCAGCCATTGGCGCGATTAAAGGCTATTTGGACCGTGGCCCCTATCCAGCTGGCGGCGATCACAGCACCTTGAATGTATCGGCCTATCACTGGGGTCAGGACTTTGACACCTGGCTGATCCCGGCGATGCGTATCGTGGTTGATTTCAGCCGCGACGAGCCGCTGATCGGGGTGAACAGCTCAGGCCAATCGGGCAATCCCGCCAGCCCCCACTACGCCGACGGCATCGAGGCCTGGCAGCAAGGTCGCTATATGAGCTTCCCATTCCAGGCAAAAAACCTCGAGCAGGTCTACGGCAAACAGCGGCTAAGCCTGATTCCGAGCCGCTAATCGGCTTAAGCGTAATTATTTATCGAGGCCGATTGAACTAATAGCTCGCGGCACGACTCCTAATTACGGACTTACTCCATTGGTTATTTTAGGGCGCTTACACAGCGCCCTTTTCTTTGCCTGCGATTTAACCGGCTGTGAAAAACTACCTGCGTTGGCAATACTGCGTTAAAAACGGCCTCACAAAAGCGCAGCGTTGAACGCGCTTTAGCGCGGCCCCGAAGGGGTGAGCAACGCGAATCAAATGCTCATTTAC
>JAIERD010000215.1 GCA_019747155.1 Pseudomonadaceae bacterium | reverse complement strand
GAAACGGTGCACCTGATCGACTGGCAGCACCCGGAAAAGAACGACTTCGCACTCGCCGAGGAGGTGACGCTGAAGGGCGGCCACCAGCGCCGACCTGACATCGTGCTTTATCTCAATGGTCTTGCCATTGCGGTGATCGAGTTGAAGCGCAGTTCGGTGGAGCTGGCTGACGGTGTGCGCCAGCTCATCACCAACCAGGAAGAAATCTTCAACAAGGGCTTCTTCAGCACCGCGCAGCTCCTGCTGGCGGGAAGCGACTCGCAGGGCCTGCGTTACGGCACGACGGGCACGCCTGAGCAGTTCTTCGTGACGTGGAAGGACGAAGCCGCCTCAGGTGCACCACCCACTGCCGGGGCGCTGCTCGACCGGCCGATTGCCCAGATGTGCAACAAGGCGCGGCTGCTCGATCTGATCCGAAACTTCATCATCTTTGATGCTGGCCACAAAAAGGTGCCGCGGCCGCATCAATTCTTCGCCGTGAAGGCCGCGCAGGAACGCATTGGCAGGCGCGAGGGCGGTGTCATCTGGCACACTCAGGGCAGTGGCAAGAGCATCCTGATGGTGCTGATCGCCAAATGGCTGATGGAGCACGACCCCGAAGCTCGCATTCTCGTCATCACCGACCGCGACGAACTGGACAAGCAGATCGAAGGGGTGATGAAGAACGCGGGCGTGATCGGCGCGGAGTCGCCATCGCCACGCATTACCTCGCGGGCGGAGTTCGCGGAGAAGCTCGGAGCCGCCACGCCGCGCCTGCTATGCGCGCTTATCCACAAGTTTGACGCGGCAGACCTGAAGGGCGATCCTCCCCCTGTCACAGGGCGCTTCTACGTGTTCGTGGATGAGTGCCACCGCACGCAGGGCGGCGACATGAACAAGCAGATGAAGCGCTGGCTCGAGGGCGCGGTCTTCATCGGCTTCACGGGCACGCCGCTTCTGCGCAAGGACAAGCAGATGACGCGGGACGTCTTCGGCACCTACATCCACACCTACAAGTTTCATGAGGGCGTTGCCGACGGCGTCATCCTCGACTTGAAATACGAGGCACGCGACGTACCGCAACGACTCACCTCGCAGGCCGCCATCGATCAGTGGTTCGAGCAGAAGACCAAGGGCCTGAACAATTTTCAGAAGGCTGTTCTGCGCAAGCGCTGGGCGACGATGGAACAGCTGATGAGCGCTGCGGAGCGCAAGCAGCGCGTCATTGCGGACATCATCGAGGACTTCAGCCTGAAACCCCGCCTGAACAATGACCGCGGGACGGCAATCCTGGTCGCACCGTCGATCTATGACGCCTGCCACTACTTCCGTCTGTTTCAGAATACGAGCTTCGGCTCGTACTGTGGGATCGTCACATCTTACGAGCCGAACCACAACGCGATCTCCCGCGAGCCAGCCAACAGCGACGAGCGCTACAAATTCGATACCTACACCAAGCATGTACTGCGGCCGGGCCAGACCACCAAGCAGTACGAGGACGAGGTGAAGCGGCGCTTCATCGAGGAGCCCGCGAACATGAAGCTGCTGATCGTGGTCAGCAAGCTCCTCACCGGCTTCGATGCGCCAAGTTGCACGTATATCTACCTCGACAACGAACTGCGCGACCACAATCTCTTCCAAGCTATCTGCCGCACCAACCGACTTGATGGCGAAGACAAGGACTACGGCCACATCGTTGATTTCAAGGAATTGTTCGGCGACGTGCAGCAGGCGATCGCCGTTTACAGCTCAGACGAGTTGG
This sequence comes from Pseudomonadaceae bacterium, assembly GCA_019747155.1. Taxonomy (GTDB): domain Bacteria; phylum Pseudomonadota; class Gammaproteobacteria; order Pseudomonadales; family Pseudomonadaceae; genus Aquipseudomonas. Next base: position 557 of record JAIERD010000215.1, on the reverse strand, counting down.
ACATCGACGAGGGCAGCGGCGGTGAGAACAACGTCCATCTCAAGAACTGGCTCGAGGAAGGTAAACGGCGGCTAGACGAAGCCCGCGAAGGCCTGCGTTACCTATGCGAACCCGTCCCATTGCCGCGTGAAGTAGAGCAGTTTCTTCATTATTTCTGCGGCGATGCGGCGAATCCAAACGCGCTCAGTGAGACCGAGCCGTTGCGGGTTTCGTTCTACAAGGCGGTGGCGGTCTTTGTTCGAGCCTTTGCTGCCATCGCGCAGGACCTCATCGAAGCCGGATACTCTGACGCCGACGCGGCCGCCTTGCAGAAGGAAGCGGAGTTCTACGGCGAGATCCGCTCCGCCATCAAGAAGCACTCGGGCGAGGAGCTCGACATCAAGCCTTACGAAGCGGATATGCGGCATCTGCTAAATACCTATGTCCAAGCCGACCCGGCGGCCGACCTGGGGGAGCTGGACCAGCTCCCGCTGACCGAACTCATCATCGAGACGGGAATCCACGACGCAATTGCGCGAAAGCTCAACGAGAAGGGCAAGCTCACGAAGAATGCCATT
>JAIERD010000534.1 GCA_019747155.1 Pseudomonadaceae bacterium | reverse complement strand
TCAGTGAGCACACGACAGGTAATGGTCGTCGAGGCGGTAGCAAGGTCTCCCTCGGCGGGCTTGGCGGCCTGCTGATGAAGCTGCCAGGTGTCGGCATGCTTGGCTCGCTGATCAGTAGCCTGTCAGGACGCTTGGGGCCTGCTCTGAAGCTGCTGGGCAAAGCCGCGCTACCAATGGCCGCTATTTTCTCGGCATACGAATCGTTTTCGACCTCGACTGAAGAGTACGCCAAGCGTATGGGTGTCGAGCTTGACGGCAGTCTGGCGCAAGAGCTTGGCGTCCGTTTCATGGGGGTGTTGGGCGATTTTGGCAATACCCTGACGTTTGGCCTGGCAGGTAAGTTCGGCGAGTACATTGCGCCGGCCGTTGGGCAGATGGTTGATGGCGTTGTAGGCAGATGGAAGCAAAGCACTGACTGGCTGGAATCAGAGTGGTCAGCTGGCCTGGCAAAGTTCGACGGCATGGTCAAATCGCTGTCCGATATGGTCGATGGCGCTGGCAAGTGGATTGCGGAAAAGCTGGATGCCGGGAAAAAGAAAGTCGCCCAGGTGGTGGCGCCGGTTGTTCAGGCAGCGAAGTCGGCAGAAACCAAGATCAACGATGGCTACGAGTCCGCAAAAGAGGCCGCTATTGTCAGTGGCGGTCGTCTGGTTGGCCGTCTGAACAAGGGATACCGGCATCAAGAGTCTTTCGAGGGTGTCCAGGGCGGCAGTAGCCTGGCCAAAAATGGCCGGTACACCAACGGCGAGGCAGACCGCATTCGTGAGCTGAAGGCTTCTGGCGCCAACACTGGTGGTCAGCTGAAGGGCGGCATGCCTCTGCCTGTGCAGAACAAGATCATCGAGCAGGCAACTCAGGCAGGGCTTGATCCGCAGGCGATGCTTGAGATTGCAGCCGTTGAAAGTGGCGGCAACGCCAATGCGATTTCCTCGACAGGAGCCATTGGGGTTTATCAGATGACCGGCGGCACAGCCTCTGGACTCGGCATTACTGACCGCTTCGACGTTGACCAAAATATCGCGGGCGGCATGAAACTGGCTCAGGAGAACGCTGCCACGCTCAAGCAGTACGGCCTTCCAGCAACGCGCGACAACTTGTACATGATGCACCAGCTGGGGCCGAAAGCTGCCAGGGAGGTCATCATGGGGGCGGAGTCCGGCAAAAGCATGAGCCAGCTGTCCATTGGGACGCAGACGGCCGCTGGATTCAACATCGGCAAGGGGTCGAAGACTGCGAGCCAGTACCTGGCAGCGAACAGTGCTGCACTCGACGCAAAGGTAGGCAAGGTCCGCGCGGCGATGCCTGTGCCTTCGGCTCCAGCGCCTTCGGCGGATCAGGTGGTCAAAACTGTGCCGACTGTGCCACCTCTGCTTGCGCCTATCGCTCAAGGCCAGGGGGCTGGGCAGACAATCAGTCGGTGGATGGCTCCTGTTGCGCCGACGGCGCCACCCTTGGTCGCTACCGCCCCGCGTGTCACCAGCGTTGCGCCACCTGCAGATCGACAGACTGTTCCGCCCGCGCCAAGCGCGCCGCGCAAGGTGGCCTCGAATGAATAGAAGGCTCAGCCGCCAGTAACTATCGAGCAGCCGCTTACGCAAAATCTGGCAGATCGCGGGCTCGCTCAGGCGGCGACTGGTGGTCTGGGAATGAACATCGGAGGGCGATAAATGGCCGGCAATAAAATCAACATGCTGGAGGTGGCGGATATGGTTCGCCACTGGCTCGCGACGCCGGTAAACGGGTTTCTCGGGTCGAGCTATGGCAATGACGCCAAGTCTCTACTGCAGCAACCGCACAACGCAGGGCTGGCTGATGGCTTCCTGCAGAAGCTGATCAAAGACGTCCCCATTCTTTACGGGATGCCGTCCGGCACGGTGAATTTGTACATGGAGACCGTCTCAAAGGATCGGGTCCGCTTGATTATCGACCTGGCGGGCACGCAGGTCTCCACCGATACCCTGGGGAATATCACTTGAAGTCAAAAGCCGAGTATCTGGCCCGTGCCGAGGCGGTCATCGCCGAGTACCCGAGCGCCGCAATTTCCTATCAAGTCCGTGACCCGCGCTTGCTGGCCATGCTGAACTCTATGGCTGCCATGCTCGAAATGCACTCCATGGAGCAGGACGTTACTGCAATGGAGCCCTGGACCAAGGCCCGAGACGTGACGGTCCTGGCGGACGCATCCGTTAAGGGTATTCTGCCGTTTGGCAAGCCGATGGAAGTGACTATGGCGGTGCAGAACGGCACCGCCACCGCTTTTTCGGTGGCAATCGGTCGGCGCCTGCTTGACCAGCAG
>JAIERD010000391.1 GCA_019747155.1 Pseudomonadaceae bacterium | reverse complement strand
CGATGCGGCCTGACGCTTTCGTAGGGCTGGATCACCTCCAATTCGTAGGGTGGGCTTCAGCCCACCAGTTGTCTGCATCGCCTATGTGGTGGGCTGAAACCCAGCCTGCAAGGGGTTCTTATGAGCGCTAGTCAACTTGCGGTGATCGCCCTGGTATCGGTCGGCGCCCATCCCACCTCCGGCCGCCCCCGGCGCGCCGAACAAGATGCCCGCGCGGTGGAGCTGGGTTTGCAACTGGCCGGCGAACGTTTGCAGCTGGTGCACGCCGGCGATGCCCAGGCCGAGGCCTTGCGTGCTTACTTAGGCATGGGCCTGAGTAAGTTGAGCGTGCTCGCACAAGCGCCCGGCGCCGATGCTTTGCCGGCGCTGCTGGACTATTTGCGTGGCAGCGACGCCCAGCTGGTGCTGACCGGCAGCCAGGCGGAAACCGGCGAAGGTTCCGGCATGCTGCCCTACCTGTTGGCCGAGCAATTGGGCTGGCCTCTGGTGGTCGGCCTGGCGGCAGTGGAAAACGTCGCGCACGGTTATGCCCAGGTGCTACAAGCCTTGCCGCGCGGCCAACGGCGCCGGCTAAAAGTGCCGCTGCCGTTTCTCGCCTGCGTCGACAACGCCGCGCCAGCTGCCCGGCAAAGTGCCTTCGGCCCGGCCCGGCGTGGCCTGCTGAACGTCACCGAAGTCGCGCCGATAGACGATCAACTGCTGGCCGTCAGCCAGCTGCAACCGGCCAAATCGCGGCCCAAACGCTTGAAGATCATCAAGGCCAAGACCGGCGCCGAACGAATGAAAGCTGCCACGGCCAAGGCAGTCGGTGGTGGCGGGCAGGTGCTGAGTGGCTTGAGTGCGCAAGACAGCGCCGAGGCGATCTTTAAGCTGTTGTTGGAGGAGGGGGTGCTGCGCTAACCCTTCAAGCTTATCGCGGCCAAGGCCGCTCCTACAAAAACAGGATATCTGCGCGGCTTGCGGTCACACCGATTTCCCGTAGGAGCGGCCTTGGCCGCGATAGCCATAAAGCAGCTATAACTGACCAATCTTTATCGTTATTGAGGCAATGGAATGCCTGTCGTTATCTCCCTGCGCGGTCATGCTTTGCGTAAAGGCCGCCACTCTGAGCCCGGCCGTATCTATCTGTTGACGACTGTGGTGCGTGCCCGCCAACCGCTGTTCAGCGATATGACGTCCGCCCGCCTGCTGATTCAAGAACTACGCCTTGCCCATGACTGTCGGCTGGCGTCCTCGTTGTCGTGGGTGGTCATGCCAGATCACTTGCATTGGCTGGTGCAGTTAGGTGATAGCAATCTGGATAGCCTAATGCGACAGGTCAAGTCGCGCAGCGCGATGGCAATCAATCGGGCTAGAGGCGTAAGCGGTCCGCTCTGGCAAGAAGGGTTTCATGATCGGGCCTTGCGCCATGATGACGATGTGCTCGCGGCGGCGCGTTATGTGGTGGCCAACCCTCTGCGGGCAGGGCTGGTTACACGTTTGGGTGATTATCCGTTTTGGGATGCGGTTTGGCTTTAGTTTTGATGTCTGCATGTGAGTGAATCGCGGCCAAGGCCGCTCCTACAAAATCGGGACATCTGCGTGGCTTGTGGTCACACCGATTTCCCGTAGGAGCGGCCTTGGCCGCGAAGCGTTAGTAGCGGTTTATCAATCTCTGAGCTTACTTACTGACTTTTACTCAACCGCTCAGCCGCCGGCGTTTCGCCGAGGTTGTTGAGCAGGGTTTGGCTGTACCAGTCGATGAAGTTAATCACGCCAAACTCGTAGGTCTTCGAGTACGGCCCCGGTTGGTAGGCGGTGGAGTTGATGCCGCGTTGGTTTTCTTCGCCCAGACGCAGGTCTTGGGCGTTGGTGGCGTCCCAGACTTGGCGCAGGCGGGCGATGTCGTAGTCAACGCCCTCGACCGCATCCTTGTGCACGATCCACTTGGTGGTGACCCTGGTTTCTTGCGCGCTGATTGGCCACACGGTGAAGACGATCACATGATCGCCCATGCAATGGTTCCACGAGTGCGGCAGGTGCAGGATGCGCATTGAGCCGAGGTCTGGATTTTTAATGCGGCCCATCAGTTTGTTACAACCTTGTTTGCCGTCCATGGTCATCGATACGGTGCCCTTCAGTAGCGGCATGCGCACGATGCGGTTGCGTAGGCCGAAGCCGGCGTGGGCGTAAGGGATCTTCTCAGCGTCCCAGGCAGCGGCAGAAGCGGCCACGTGGTCTTTGAATGATTGGCTGGCGCGGGGGTCGGTGACGTCGTCCCATTCCAGCAGGGTGTTG
>JAIERD010000617.1 GCA_019747155.1 Pseudomonadaceae bacterium | reverse complement strand
AGCGCCTGTGCGCCGTCCGGTGCTTCCACCGGTTCGCGCGAAGCGCTGGAACTGCGTGATGGCGACAAGAGCCGTTATATGGGCAAAGGCGTACTGAAAGCGGTCGCCAACATCAATGGCCCGATCCGCAGCCTGTTGCTGGGTAAAGACCCGGTTGATCAGCAAGCCTTGGACCTGGCGATGATTGCCCTGGACGACACCGAAAACAAAGCCTCCCTGGGCGCTAACGCGATTCTCGCGGTGTCGCTGGCCGCTGCCAAAGCCGCCGCGCAAGCCAAGGGCGTAGAGCTCTATGTGCACATTGCCGATTTGAACGGCACCCCAGGCCAGTACTCGATGCCGGTACCGATGATGAACATCATCAACGGCGGCGAGCATGCCGATAACAACGTCGACATCCAGGAATTCATGGTTCAGCCAGTCGGCGCCAAGACCTTCTCGGAAGGCCTGCGCATGGGCACCGAGATTTTCCACCACCTGAAAGCCGTGCTTAAAGCCCGTGGTCTGAGCACCTCTGTCGGTGACGAAGGTGGCTTCGCCCCTAACTTGGCATCGAACGAAGATGCCTTGGCCGCTATCAGCGAAGCTGTGGCTAACGCTGGCTACACACTCGGTACCGACGTGACCCTGGCGCTGGATTGTGCGGCCAGCGAGTTCTTTGTTGACGGTAAATACGACTTGGCTGGTGAAGGCAAAGTCTTCGACGGCGCCGGTTTTGCCGACTATCTGGCCGGCTTGACCGAGCGTTATCCAATCATCTCGGTTGAAGACGGCATGGACGAGTCCGATTGGGCCGGTTGGAAAGTGCTGACCGATAAAATCGGTGAGAAAGTTCAGCTGGTTGGCGATGACTTGTTCGTCACCAACACCAAAATCCTCAAGCGTGGCATCGACGAGTCGATCGCCAACTCGATCCTGATCAAGTTCAACCAGATCGGCACCCTGACCGAAACCCTCGAAGCCATCCAGATGGCCAAGGCGGCCGGTTACACCGCAGTGATCTCACATCGCAGCGGCGAAACCGAAGATTCAACCATTGCCGACTTGGCCGTGGGCACTGCTGCAGGGCAGATCAAGACCGGATCGCTGTGCCGCTCCGATCGCGTCTCCAAGTACAACCGTCTGCTGCGCATCGAAGAACAACTGGGTGCCAAAGCCGTTTATAACGGCCGCGCCGAGTTTCGCGGCTAAGCCGGTAATGATAAAAAGGGCGGCTTAAGCCGCCCTTTTTTCTGTCGAGGCCTCTCGTCATGCGCAGTCCTTATTGGTTGTTTCTCGTCCTCATCCTGCTGCTGGCTGGCCTGCAGTATCGGCTGTGGGTGGGCGATGGCAGCTTGGCGCAAGTAGAAGAGTTGCAGCAGCAAATCATCTCCCAACAGGGTGAAAACGAACATTTGCTCGAACGTAACCGCATCCTTGAGGCCGAAGTGCTGGAGTTGAAACAAGGGGTGGAAACGGTCGAGGAGCGTGCCCGGCATGAGTTGGGCATGCTCAAAGAGGGCGAAACCCTCTATCAACTCAACGAATGAGCCGGTCATGAACAATCCGCGTTTCTGGTTGGTGATCCCGGCCGCCGGGGTTGGCGCGCGAATGCAGGCCGATCGGCCCAAGCAATACCTGCAGTTGGCCGGGCGCTGCATTATCGAACACAGCCTCGATTGCTTTCTCGAGCACCCGGACCTGCTGGGTGTGGTGGTTTGTCTGGCCCCCGATGATCCCTACTGGCCAACCCTGGCCTGTGCTCAGGACCCACGAATCCAGCGCGCCAACGGCGGCGCTGAACGTGCTGATTCGGTGCTGCAGGGTTTGCTGCATCTGAGCCAAATGGGCGCGGGTGAGGGCGATTGGGTGCTGGTACATGACGCGGCGCGGCCGAATTTGTCGCGGGTGGACCTGGATCGGCTGCTCACTGAGTTGGCCGATGATCCGGTGGGTGGCCTTTTGGCCGTGCCGGCGCGGGACACCCTGAAGCGGGCCGGAGCGGATGGGCGAGTGGCGCAAACCATCGATCGCAGCCAGATCTGGCAAGCGTTCACGCCGCAGATGTTTCGCTTTGGCGCCTTGCAGCGGGCCTTGGCGGATGCGTTGGTGTCGGCGGTGAGCATTACCGATGAGGCTTCGGCGCTGGAGTGGGCCGGGCAAGCCCCGCGACTGATCGAAGGGCGGGCCGATAACCTGAAGATTACTCGCCCAGAAGACCTCGAATGGTTGCGCCAACGTTGGTCGGCGCAACCTTAACTCCAGTTTATGGGCCTTAGCCTTGCGGC
>JAIERD010000483.1 GCA_019747155.1 Pseudomonadaceae bacterium | reverse complement strand
GAACGCCACCAAGTTGACCGTCGTCGTCTTCGACAAGACCGGAACGTTGACACTAGGTCAACCGGACGTCGTCGAGACGGTGACCGCGAAGGGCGTCGACGAAAACCGTCTGCTGGCCACGGCAGCTGCGGTCGAGAAATTCTCAGAACACCCGCTCGCGCTCGCCGTCCTCAAGCGCGCCGGCGAGCTACCTACCGAGATTGCCACCGACTTCGCCAATATCGACGGTCAGGGTGCGCGCGCTTCGATTGGCGCCGATGCTGTCCTGCTCGGTAACCGCAAGTTGATGGAAGCGGAGAAGATCGATCTTGGGGAACTGGATACGCAAGCCGCTAGGCTCCAGGGCGGCGGAAGAACAGTGGTCTATGTCGCCCGCGCAAGCAAGTTGATCGGCCTAATAGCCATTGCCGATGCTGTTAGACCAACCTCTAAGCAGGCTATTGCCAAGCTGCAGGAGCGCGGTGTCAAGGTCGCGATGTTAACCGGTGACAACCAGGCGACCGCCGAACGCATCGGGAAAGAGCTTGGCATAGACATCCTCTTTGCCGACGTGCTGCCTGGCCAGAAGGCCTCTAAGGTCAAGGAACTGCAAGAGCAGGGGCACAAGGTAGGCATGGTCGGCGACGGTATCAACGACGCCCCGGCTTTGACTCAGTCCGATGTTGGCTTTGCCATCGGGGCAGGCACCGATGTAGCGATGGAAAGCGCCCAGGTGGTGCTGATGAAGAGCGATCCCTACGATGTAGTCGGCGCCATCGTGTTGTCACGCGCAACATTGCGCAAGATGCACCAGAACCTATGGTGGGCAGTCGCCTACAACGCCATCGCTTTCCCGCTCGCTGCCGGGGTGTTCTACCCCTTTATTCTGTCGCCGGAAGTCGCAGCGTTGTCCATGTCGGGCAGTTCGGCAGTTGTGGCTATCAATGCGCTGCTGCTTAAACGCACCAAGCTCGTGGGTATTAAGCAGGCTAAATCTGCCCCGGTTCATAATCTTGCAACAGACGCATCCTTATGAGCCCGCTCAACCAAGCAGTGGCCGGGAGGGCTGACTAAATGTGTTTCTCTGCCACTGCCAGCTTTACCGCAGGGACCTTGCTGCTCGGGATCGGTACGCTGGTACTTAGGGCAGCGCGCCGTCCGAACGAGTTAGCATTCGCTGCCATTCCGCTGTTATTCGCCATTCAGCAACTGGTTGAAGGAGTGGTCTGGCTGACCTTCAACTTTGATGCACCACTGTTGAACACGCTGATGACACACGTGTATTCGTTCTTTTCGCATGTGCTGTGGCCGGCTTACATACCCTTGGCTGTGTATATGCTTGAGCCTCCTGGTCGCCGCAGGCGTGCGCTGATCCCGGTCGTTGCAATAGGTGCTGCGGTCAGCACCTATCTGTTGTACATGCTTGTGGTGTACTCAGTAGTGTCGCGTCCCATCGGCCAGCATGTTGAATATGACTCGCCACACTTCTATGCGGCTGCGGTGATGTTGCTGTACTTGGTTTCAACCACCGTGAGTCCGCTGCTGTCCACACACCGTATGGTCAAGGTCTTCGGCGCGTTGGCGTTATTGTCATTTGGCGCAGTTTATTACTTCTATACAGCCTGGTTCATCTCGGTGTGGTGCTTTTTTGCCGCACTGCTGAGCAGCGTAATCTATTTCCACTTTGTCTTGCCGCAGCCTAGGCGGAGCCTAACCGAAGTAGCATCTTGAGTTTTCGCCGATTCAATCCTAAGGAGTATTGATGATGAAGAAACTATCGACTCTAATTGTGCTAACGCTAGTGCTTAGTCTCACTGGCTGCGGCTATAACAACTTTCAAAGCAGCGACGAACAGGTTAAGGCCAGTTGGTCGGAGGTGATCAATCAATATCAGCGTCGCGCAGACTTGGTGCCCAATCTGGTCAAAACCGTCAAAGGCGAGGCGAAGTTCGAGCAGGACACACTGACCAAGGTGGTCGAAGCCCGCGCCCAAGCCACCTCGATTCAAGCGACTCCGGAGTTGGTCAACGACCCGCTGGCGTTGCAGAAATTCCAGCAGGCGCAAAGCCAGTTGGGCGGGGCATTGTCGCGCTTGCTGGTGGTCTCTGAAAATTATCCGAGCCTGCGTGCCAATCAGGGTTTTCGCGATCTCGCGGCGCAATTGGAAGGCACCGAAAATCGCATAACGGTGGCGCGCAACCGCTATATCAAGGCGGTGCAGGAGTACAACGTGACTGTGCGTTCGTTTCCCGCCAACCTGACTGCGCTGGCACTCGGCTAT
>JAIERD010000017.1 GCA_019747155.1 Pseudomonadaceae bacterium | reverse complement strand
TCAGGGCTTTGCGGAGCGGATTGCGGATGACCTGCCGGATGATCTTGCGGTGCTGAACGAAGTGCATATTTCAGCTACCAGCCCAGGTTCAAAGCAGATTTTGATTGATGTTGGCGGCAACCTAGACGAAATAGTTAAAAGTATTGGATTTGGGACTGAACAGACCGTTCGCATCGGGGGATGCGAGCTTCATCTGCCTGGCTGGAGTGGTAGCTGAGCCAAGCTATCAGCTCAGTTTTTCTCAGCATTACAGGCAGCAGTTGCTGGCTTTCTTTTGAAGCTGTGCCCACACGGCAGTCACAGATAGCGCTCTACGATTTGCGCTAGGTGACTGGGTTGAGAGCACGTCGCACGCTATGGTCGAGCTCAAGAATAAACGCGTCCACGGCTGTTGGCGCAATATTTAGTGTCATGTTACGAAAAGGAGGTGCTTATGGACGAGACAGCCCCCGGTAGAGTCGGAAAATCAAAAGTAGACTCCATCAAAGGAGAGGTCAGGCTAGATAAATCTTGCTCCGCAACCGGGCACTGCAAGGCCACGCAAGTGGCGAAAGGCTCTGGTACCTCCAGGAGGACATTCGTGACTACTATTCTCACAGGCGTAACGTCACCAGTTGATCTGGGTGCGGTGTATCGCGTGAGCAGAGAAAGGATCACGATTGCCGCCCTCACTGAGTTCACGAATTCGCTCAAAATGTTCAATAGCGGCTATCTGGTGATGGTTCTGACAGGCCTTTCAAAACGGACCATTCAGCGGCGTCAGCAGAAACCAACAGTCCCATTGAGCTCAGAGCAGAGTGCCCGAGCACTCCTGGGCGCTCAAACCTTAGAGCAAGTAATTAGGGTGATAGGTACACCTGAGTTGGCAGAAGTTTGGATGTCAAAGCCTGCCATTGGTCTTGATGGCTGGAGACCCATCGACCTAATGGATAACGCGATCGGCACACAGCTTGTGAGCGAGTTTTTAACCCGACTGGAATACGGGGTTTACCAGTGATCATGAGATCAGGCCGCGACGAACTGCGCGAGCGCGTCAGGGTCGCCATTCAACGCACCCGCCTTGGCCGTCCAGCAAAGAGCGTCATCATGGTTGGCCTGCGTGGCGTAGGTAAAACCGTTCTGCTGAACCAGATGTTCATGGAGGCTGAGGCGGCGGATATTTGCGCGATCTACATCGACGCGCATGAAAACCAATCCTTGCCTGAAATCCTCATCCCCCAGCTTCGCATGTCGCTGCTGTGCTTGCGACGTCTTGATGCAGCCCAAGATTCGGCTGTGCGTGGGCTTAAGGCTCTGGCCGGCTTCGCCAAAGGCTTGAAGGTGAAGTTCAGGGATATTGAGCTGGCAGTCGATTACGACCTGGAACCCGGCTTGGCAGATAACGGCGACTTGGAGAGTGATCTTACGACCTTGCTGGTCGAAATCGGGCGTGCGGCAAGAAGTGCTAAAACGGCGCTGGTGATCTTCATCGACGAACTCCAGTGCGTGAAGGAAGAAGAGCTAGCTTCGCTCATCACCGCGCTGCACCGGGTTTCCCAGCTTGGGTTGCCAGTCATGCTTATTGGCACGGGACTGCCGCAACTCCGGGGGCGGGCAGGCAATGCTAAGTCATACGCAGAGCGACTGTTTGACTATCCGGCAATTGGCCCTTGGACTGTAAACGCCCAGCCCAAACCTTGAGCGAATTGAACTAATCGTTATATGGCATTGCTTGCACTGATAAGCGGCTTCAAACTTCTGGAGCTCCCCAAAGTGTTTGATGGCTGGGCCCATCTGAAAGCGGAGTGCCCTGCACCTTAATGGAGAGACGGCATACTATCGACTCTCGGCTCCGTCTAGAAAACTGACCGCCGCTAACCCTTGAGGAGTCTCCGTGGCACGCATTCGTCGACTGAAAATCAGCAACTTCCGGTCTATCCAAGCGCTGGATTGGGTGCCAGCCGTTGGACCTACGCACGGCTCCGGCAGAAGTAAGTTGGGCTCAGTTGAACGCTGGAACAGAAGTCCAGCAGCGGCTAGTGGCCGCGAGAACTGTGGCCCCCAACGCTCAGGGCACCGTCCTCATCATCGGAGACGCCATGAACGTGCAAGGCCGCCATCAGCTAACGAGCCAGACCCCAGGAGCCATGGCTGTCGAAACCGTTGACCTAAGAGATTTAGTCAACTTTGCAAGGCAGTTCGATCGTAACCGCTCCATAAACCCCACCTTCAAATGATCCAAGTACGGTCTGATGCTGTGCTCCCGATTTCTTTCT
>JAIERD010000530.1 GCA_019747155.1 Pseudomonadaceae bacterium | reverse complement strand
ATGGCTTTGCCCGTGACGCCAAGTTTGATCTCAGCGCGAGCCTGGCCTTACTGATCCAGCAACAGGCGATCAGCGCATTACTCCCAACCACAGCCTATTAAAGGTCAGCGTTATGAATAGCTCAGTCACTGCGCCATCACCGGCCTTGCCGGTGCGCCTGATTAAACAACTGATTGCCCTGTTTGCGGCGATCCCCCATAGCCTGCTGGCTTTGCTGGGGCGTTTTTCGATCGCGGCGGTGTTCTGGAAGTCCGGGCAAACCAAGGTCGAAGGTTTTGCCATCGACCTGATTTCCGGCACTTTCACTGTTGGTATGCCGCGCCTGGCGGATTCGACCCTTGAGCTATTTGCCAGTGAGTACAGTTTGCCGCTAATTTCCGCCGACCTGGCGGCGCGGCTGGCGGTGTTTGCCGAGCACTTTTTCCCGCTGTTATTACTGCTGGGGCTGGCTACGCGCTTCGCGGCCTTGGCCTTGTTGCTGATGACCCTGACCATTCAGCTGTTCGTCTACCCCGATGCCTATCCCACCCATGGCACCTGGGCGGCGGTTTTGCTCTGGTTAATCGCTCGTGGGCCGGGTTCGATTTCGCTCGATCAGTTGATTGCCCGGCATTACCGTTAAACCCAGTCGCCTGTCATGTTGCTATAACCCTCCTGTTGATCGGTCTGCGGCAACGCTGCTGGCCGATCTGTCTTGGGCAAAAGCCCCAGTATGTTTAGCTAAAACTGCTCGGCCGCCAGTCTGCCTGGGTGTTGTTGACTGCCCGCAAACTGCCCGGCTGTGGCAAACTCTGGGTTTTGCACAAGCAAAGCGGACAATGTGCCGACTGCGCCCTGCGACAAGTCTAATTTTTTGCCTGTGACGCCCTAGATCACAGGCTTTGCGCATAACGGGCCGCACAGGCGGGCCCAACAACAAGAGGACAGACCGTGCACAACGTCGTTATTAGTGGCACTGGCTTATATACCCCGGCTAACAGCATTTCCAACGAAGAACTGGTGCTGGCTTTTAATGCTTACGTGCAGCAGTTCAATGCAGACAACGCGACTGCCATCGAGGCGGGTGATGTGCAGGCTCTCACCGAGTCTAGCGCCGCCTTTATTGAAAAAGCCTCGGGCATCAAAAGCCGCTTTGTGATGGATAAAACCGGCATTCTTGATCCGCAGCGCATGACTCCGCGCATTCCTGAACGCAGCAACGATGAGCAGTCGATCCTCTGCCAAATGGGCGTTGGCGCTGCACTTGATGCCTTGACCCGCGCCGGCAAAACCGCCGCCGATGTCGACATGGTCATAGTCGCCTGCTCAAACCTGCAGCGGGCTTATCCGGCGATCTCCATCGAAATTCAAGCGGCCTTGGGCATTCAGGGTTTTGCCTACGACATGAACGTGGCCTGCTCGTCGGCCACCTTCGGCTTGCAGGCCGCGACCAACTGCGTGCAGTTGGGTCAGGCGCGTGCGGTGTTGGTGATCAGCCCGGAAATCTGCACCGGTCATTTGAATTTCCGTGACCGCGACAGCCACTTTATTTTTGGTGACGCAGCGACCGCCATTTTGGTTGAGCGGGCCGACTTGGCCACGTCCGAGCATCAGTTCGATATCGTCGGGACCAAGCTGATCACCCAGTTCTCCAACAATATCCGCAACAACGCAGGCTTCCTCAATCGCGCCGCCGAAGAGGGCATCGGCGCGCCGGACAAACTCTTCGTCCAGGAAGGCCGCAAGGTGTTCCGCGATGTTTGCCCAATGGTGGCCGAGTTAATCGCCGCGCACCTGGCGGAAAACCAGCTAAATGTCAGCGATGTTAAGCGCTTCTGGCTGCACCAGGCCAACCTCAACATGAACCTGCTGATCACCCGTAAGCTGCTGGGCCGTGACGCAGAGCCAAGCGAGGCTCCGGTGATTCTCGATACCTACGCCAACACCAGCTCGGCCGGTTCGGTGATTGCCTTGCACAAGTATCAAGATGATCTGCCTAGTGGTGCTTTGGGCGTGCTTAGCTCGTTTGGCGCGGGTTATTCGATTGGCAGTGTGATTTTGCGTAAACGTTGATGGGTGCGCTTGATGACGCGCAATTGTTACCGCGCCTATTGGCCGGCGAGCAAAAAGCCTTTCGAGAGTTGGTGGCGGCCTATCAGAGCGCGATGATGGCCGTGGCCTACGCCATTGTTGGCCGCCGTTATGCCGATGAAGTGGTGCAAGACGCCTGGCTGGCGGTGGTGCGCAACCTTGCTAAGTTTGAGGGCCGTTCGAG
>JAIERD010000422.1 GCA_019747155.1 Pseudomonadaceae bacterium | reverse complement strand
CAACAGCGAACTGTTTGTCGATTGGCGCCCGTATCTGGGCCACGCCTGGAATGCCCGGCATGACACCCGCTTTGAGCTGAAAACCCTGCAGGAACTGGCGGCTAAGCTGCTGGAAATTCCGGACGGCTTTATTGTTCAGCGACAAGTCTCGAAGATCCTCGAAGACCGGCAAAAAATGACCGCCGGCGCCTTGCCGATCAACTGGGGTTACGCCGAAACCTTGGCCTACGCGACCCTGTTGTTCGAAGGCCATTCGATCCGCTTAACCGGCCAGGATGTTGGTCGTGGCACCTTCTCGCACCGTCACGCGGCGCTACACAACCAGAAGGATGGCTCGACTCATATCGCCTTGCAGCACCTGTTCAAAGATCAGCCACGTTTTGATCTGTATGACTCGCTGCTCTCGGAAGAGGCGGTGCTGGCCTTTGAGTACGGTTACTCAACGACCACGCCGAATGCCTTGGTGATTTGGGAAGCGCAGTTCGGCGACTTTGCCAACGGTGCCCAGGTGGTGGTCGATCAGTTCATCACCAGTGGCGAGCACAAGTGGGGCCGTTTGTGCGGTCTGACCATGTTGTTGCCGCACGGTTATGAGGGGCAGGGGCCAGAGCACTCATCGGCGCGCCTTGAGCGCTACTTGCAACTGTGCGCCGAGCACAACATTCAGGTGTGTGTGCCAACTACCCCGGCGCAGGTTTACCACATGCTGCGTCGTCAGGTGATTCGCCCGCTGCGTAAGCCTTTGGTCGCATTGACGCCTAAATCGTTGCTGCGGCATAAGATGGCTATCTCGACGTTGGAAGAGTTGGCCGAAGGTTCGTTCCAGACAGTAATAGGTGAGACTGACCCGCACGATCCGAAAAAGGTCGAGCGAGTGGTGCTGTGTAGCGGCAAGGTCTACTACGACTTGCTGGAAAAACGCCGCAGCGAAGGCCGCGAAGATATCGCCATCGTCCGTTTGGAGCAGTTGTATCCGTTCCCGGAAGAGGATTTGGCGGAAGTCTTGGCGCTCTACAAAAACCTCAAGCACATTGTTTGGTGTCAGGAAGAACCAATGAACCAGGGCGCTTGGTATTGCAGTCAGCATCACATGCGGCGGATCGCCACTGCGCACAAGAAAACCTTGTTTCTTGAGTACGCCGGCCGTGAAGGCTCGGCAGCACCGGCTTGTGGCTATGCCTCGATGCACGCGGAGCAGCAGGCCAAACTGCTGCAAGACGCTTTTACTGTTTAACGCCCTCGTCCAGAACGAACCGAATTTAAGGAATTACAAACAATGGCTATCGAAATTAAAGCCCCCACTTTCCCCGAGTCGATTGCTGACGGCACCGTAGCCACTTGGCACAAGCAGCCTGGCGATGTTGTTAAGCGCGACGAGCTGCTGGTTGATATCGAAACCGATAAAGTGGTTTTGGAAGTGGTTGCGCCGGCTGATGGTGTGCTGGTTAAAGTGTTGAAAAATGAAGGCGACACCGTGCTCTCCGAAGAGCTGATCGCTTTGGTTGAAGCTGGGGCTGTTGGTTCAACGCCAGTCGCCGCGCCGCTGGTTGCCGCGCAAGCTGCGGCCCCGAGCACTTCGGCTGAGCTGTTGGCAGCACCCGCTGCGCGCAAATTGGCCGAAGAAAACGGCATCGACATGAGCCTTATCGCTACCACCGGCAAAGATGGCCGGGTGACCAAAGAAGACGTGGTTGCCGCCATCGCCGCGAAAAAAGCTGCCCCTGTTGCGGTCGCTAAACCAGCTGCTGCGCCGGTTGCTGCGGTGCAAACTGCGGCCGGTGATCGGGTTGAGAAGCGCGTCCCTATGACCCGCGTTCGGGCTACCGTTGCTAAGCGTCTGGTTGAAGCCCAATCGAACATGGCGATGCTGACCACCTTCAACGAAGTCGATATGACCGAAGTCATGGCTCTGCGTTCGAAGTACAAGGATCTGTTCGAGAAGTCCCATAACGGCGTACGCCTGGGCTTCATGTCGTTCTTTGTGAAAGCGGCCACCGAAGCGTTGAAACGCTTCCCTGCGGTCAACGCTTCGATCGACGGTACCGACATCGTTTATCACGGCTACGCCGACGTTGGTGTTGCAGTCTCCAGCGACCGTGGCCTGGTGGTTCCGGTGCTGCGTAACGCAGAAATCATGAGCCTGGCTGAAATCGAAGGCGGCATCGCAACCTTCGGCAAGAAGGCCCGCGACGGTAAGCTGTCGATGGACGACATGACTGGCGGCACCTTCACCATCACCAACGGTGGCACTTTC
>JAIERD010000291.1 GCA_019747155.1 Pseudomonadaceae bacterium | reverse complement strand
ACCGCCAGCTCCAGGCAATCGCGAATCACCGCCTCTGGCACCGGCTCGCTACTGAAACGCCGCACTGCCCGGCGGCTTTCGATCAGCTCGCGCAGGGCGGCCGGGCTGACAGCTGGGGCTGGGGCAGAATTGCTGGCAGCGCTGGTCATGGTCGGCATCCTGGGGTGATAGAGCGGCTCACTGTTTGAGTGAATCGAGCAGTTGGCGAATGCCTTTGTCGTTGGGTGACAGTGTCAGCAGTGTCTGTGCCCAGCGTTTGGCAGCGTTCTTGTCGCCGAGGTCGCGGTTGAAGGTGATCAGCCCAAGCAACACTTCCTGATCTTGCGGGAAGTCTTTATGGGCGGCTTCCAGCACCTTGATCGCTGCCGCCGCTTGGCCGGTGCTGTTCAGCGCCACGGCGTACACATAGCGATAACGCAAGTGCTCGGGCGCCAGTTGGCTGGCCAGGGCGAGTTCGCTGACCGCCTCGGGCAGGCGTTGTTGTCGGGCTAGGGCTAGGCCGAGTGTGTGATGCAAGGTCGGCTCTTGTGGGCTGCGGACCAGCGCGTCACGCAGCACGCGTTCTGCCTGCGGTTCTTGGTTTTGGCTTTGATAGAGGCTGGCCAGATTGACTGCGGCCGGGGTGAAGGGGTCCAGGGCCAGCGCTTGACGGAAGTAAGCTTCGGCTTGGGCGACGTCACCGCGCTCGGCATACAGCGCGCCGAGGTTGGTCAGCGACTCCGGCCGGTCGGCATTGAACAGCTGCGCGGCAATGTACTCATCCAGTGCTTGTTTGAATGCTGGGCGATTGGCCGGTTTGAGGCTGGCCTCATGGGCGCCGGCCAAGGCGCGGGCGGCGGCCATGCGCACGCCACGCACCGGGTCGGTGAGCAGTGGTGGCAGAGCTTGTGAGCTCATAGTGGGGGCGATGCGCTCGACAGTTTCGACGGCGGCTTGGCGGACCATTTCATTGTCGTCATACAGGCCATCGACCAGCAGGCTGAAGCTTTGCTGATCGCGGCTGGCGCTGAGTCGCGAAAGCGCGCTGGCGCGGGCAATGGCCGGTTGCGTTACGTCCGAGATCACCACTAATAAACCGGCATCGGCGCCGGGCAAGCCCTGGCTGGCGGCGGCAAAAGCCTGGGCAAAGCGTTGATGGCCGGCGGGCGGGTGGGGATACCATTGCTGGATCTTGGCGGCCGCCCACTGCGGTTTTTTATCGGTGTGGCAACTGTTGCAGGCATTCGGCGTGCCCAGGGTCACCGATAAATCGGGGCGCGGAATGCGCAGCGAGTGATCGTTGCGCGGATCAACCTGCATATAGGTGGTGGTCGGCATATGGCAGCTCACGCATTGCGCACCCGTTGAGCCTGGCGGGTGAAAGTTGTGCTTGGGGCTGTCGTATTTGGCCGGTAGATGGCACTGGGCGCACACGCCATTGCCTTCGGCGCGCAGTTTCAGCGAGTGGGGTTCGTGGCAGTCGCTGCAGGTCACGCCCTTGGCGAACATTTTGCTCTGCAGGAAGGAGCCGTGGTTGAACACCTCGTCGCGCTGCTGGCCGTCGGGCCAGTACAGGCCGTCGTCCAGTAATGCCGGGCGGTAGTTGTCGGCCAAGCGTTGGCCATGGACGAAGGTGTCGCTGGTCTGCCCGCGTCTCGAGTGGCAGGTGGCGCAGGTTTCGATCTCTTTGCTGCTTTTACGCGGTTCGCTGCGGCTGGCATTGCCGGTTTTTAATTCGCTCAGCCAGCTGACGCCATGGCGCTCATCCAGTACTGCGGCCAGGCCTTTGCCGGGGCCGCTGAAGTGTTCGCTGCCGGGTTCATGCTTGGCCCAGGTCAGGTGGTTGGAAGCTGGGCCGTGGCAGGCTTCGCAGCCAACATTCAGCTCTGACCATTGGGTATTGAAGGTCTTGCTGGCGGCGTCGTAGTTTTTTTGCAGGTTGGTCGAGTGGCAGTCGGCGCACTGGTAATTCCAGTTCTGGTCGATGCTGGTCCAGTGCAGGGGGTTGCCGGCTTTGAGTTTTTGCTCAGGATAAAGGTGAAACCAGCGCTGCCCGCCTTTCTCTTTGTTGCGGCTGTCCCAGGCGATGCCAAAGGCTTGCAGGCGGCCACCGGGGAACTCCACCAGGTATTGCTGCAGCGGGGTGACGCCGAAGGTGTATTTGATCTCGAAGTCAGCCAGCTTGCCGTCCGCTCCGTCGGTGTTGACGAAGAATTTGCCGTCGCGGCTGAAGAAGGTGCTGGTGATGCCGTTGTAGCTGAAGTGGGCAT
>JAIERD010000112.1 GCA_019747155.1 Pseudomonadaceae bacterium | reverse complement strand
GAGCCCTCGCGCCGGTAGATCCACCGGTTCGCCTTCAAATAGTCCAGCAGCGCCTTGCGCTGGATGTGCAGGTGCTTCGCGGCATCCGTCAGGCACATAGTCCCGCAGGCTTCGCTCAGCAGCGCCAGCGCCTGCACCTTCGGTGCCTGCTCGGCCACTACCAGCTGCAAGTGAGTGTTCTGCTCGGCAAGGTCAGCAGCCAAGCGCAAGGCCTCCGGCAACGACTGCGGTATTGTCGGCGCTGAACCTGACACGCTTTCAAGTTCGTGCAAACGTGTCACCACACGGAAACGAAGTTTCACGTTGTAGCCAGACACCAGGGTCAATGCATGCTCTTGATCCAAATCGAAGCCAGACACATAGCCGCGGCTATCCCGCTGCCAGCTGAACCCCCGAAACTCCTGATGGCCCCGATTGGAACCATCCCCAAACAGAGCCGCCATAATGGTGTCGACATTCTCTCGGATGTACTCCGAGTGGCGGTTGCGGTACTGCTCCGGAACTACCTTCGCTAGGTGCTCATCACCATAGAGAGTAATGAGCATCACGCGAATATCACGCAACACTACCTTGTGCTCTTTCTCGCACAGCTCAGCAATCTCGCGACTGCTCATAATGACTGGCTTGCCGGTTTTCTGATTTACGATTAGACTCTGCATCGTCATACCTCAGTTGTTGTTTAAGAAGCCGGTCTAGCCACCGGCTTTTTTGTGTCCGCGATTTGGCATCGCTATAAAGGTCGGAACCCCACTGGTAGGCTGCGAAGCTCTAACCCAACCCAGTGAACCAGGAGGTTCCGATGTCTCATCCAGTCATTCCCACCATCACCGTTGGAGAGCTTCTAGACAGGCTCTCCGCGTACCCGAGAGAAACTGATTTCAGCTTCAGCGGGCTAACATTCAGCGACATCAAGTGGCGTGGCCCTGCTCGGCTTAATCTGGAGTTTCGGGAGCTGGTTTACCGAAATACGAAGGGTGTTTTGGTGGCTCAAGACCACGCAGCAGATGACTAGCGATATCCAGCGCCCATTCGAGGTTGCGCGGCATATAAGTTGAGTCCATCTGGCCTCCAACACGGCAGGCAACCCCCACGTTGCCCGCCGCATTCATATCCAACGTCACGGTCAACTTATCGACCGCGCGCAGCTCCTTCGCCGCATCCCACAGCGCGCGCGACTGCGCTTCGAGCGCCACGGCACGTGTTT
Organism: Pseudomonadaceae bacterium; assembly: GCA_019747155.1. Lineage (GTDB taxonomy): Bacteria > Pseudomonadota > Gammaproteobacteria > Pseudomonadales > Pseudomonadaceae > Aquipseudomonas. The sequence continues at coordinate 1,045 of JAIERD010000112.1, read as the reverse complement.
CACGATCATCTGAGGCTTCATGCGGAATAAAAAACAGCACGCCTCGCTCCTGCACATCCATACCGCCAGCGCCCGGCGGTAGTTCTAAGCCAGCCACTGGGCCGGGGTTACGAAATGGCGGCGTCTGGGTGGCGCGACGCGGCGGTATTTTTATGTTGGGGTTGTCGGCAACCATGTGACTTCCTCTTTGTGCCTGTAATACTGGGCAGCTATACAGCCCCCTCAGCGGTCTAATCAGTTCTTGTTTAGTTCCGTAATCTGGCCCTATCGAAATAGGAGCCAGCCATGCAAGCCGCCAAACCAAACAGCCAAAAGCGCACGGCTCATGCCGCTGTTTTTTTGGGGGCAGCCTCAGCAAGCAGCCAAGCGGCAGTGAACTGCCCGCTAGAGGCATCGGCTAGGCGCTCGGCGTAGTTGGTTTCACCGGTGTAGTCGGTTCGAGGGAGAACCCCCTTTATTAGCCACTTATCAATAGCTTGACGGCGGATTCCGCAGGCCTTCGCGGCCCCAATCGGGCCGCCAACCTGCTCTATAGCAATGGAGATTGCGTTCATGGTCATGCGCTCTTATCAACTCTCGGTTGATATTAAAGATCAACTGACTGTTGTGCAAGGCCTGTGCAACCATCAACCTATGGTTGAGACTCAAGAAATACGCGACGCCTTTTCTAGGCGGTTAAATCAAGCGCTAGACGGCAAAGAAGGCGTTAGGGATGGCCGTGGGCGAAACGTCGACTTTTATGCCGGCATAAAAAGTCACCCGAGCGCAAAAGCCAGCAAGCAGGCTACGCACAAATGGCTGCACGCTGAGTCAATGCCAAGTCGCGGCAACATGATCGCCATCGCCGAATGGCTGGGTGTGCGGCTTGAGTGGCTAGCCCATGGCGAAGGCCCAATGCAGGCAGGCCAAGCAGCAGTAGAAGCGCCGGCCCCAGCCATGAATATGGCGGTACTGCAAAAGCTCAAAGGAAAAGCCACCCCGCGCAGCATGGAAGTAATTAACCGCATCGAGAAGGCTGCTCAGCAAGGGCGCCTGAAGGAAGCTG
>JAIERD010000371.1 GCA_019747155.1 Pseudomonadaceae bacterium | reverse complement strand
TCAGCCCAAGACTGATGCCAGAACTCACCGGACGCAAGACGCCATGACCAACAACCTGAAGTTCAGCCACAAGATTCTGCTCGCCGCCTCGCTGGTGGTGATCGCCGCATTCTCGCTGTTCACGCTTTACAACGATTACCTGCAACGCAACGCGATCCGTGATGATTTGGAAAGCTACCTAAAGGAGATGGGGAATGTCACCGCCAGTAATATTTCCAACTGGCTGTCAGGGCGCATTCTGCTGGTAGAAAACGTTGCTCAATCGGTCGCCCGCGACTATTCCGGCGATGCTCTGACCGGACTGCTGGAGCAGAAGGTACTGGCCTCCACTTTCGCCTTCACCTACCTGGGCAGCGCTGATGGCAGCTTCACCATGCGCCCGGACGAGGACATGCCGGATGGCTACGATCCGCGTCAACGCCCTTGGTACAAGGATGCGATGGCAGCAGGCGGCACTACCCTCACCGAACCCTACGTCGACGCCGCCACCAGCGAACTGATCATCACCATCGCCACGCCCGCCAAAGCGGCAGGAGTGGTTGGCGGCGACCTGAGCCTCAACACCCTGGTCGACATCATCAACTCGCTGGACTTTGCCGGCATGGGTTATGCCTTTCTGATCAGCGCGGATGGCAAGATTCTCGTGCACCCGGACAAGTCCTTGGTGATGAAGAACATCAGTGAGGTCTACCCGCAAGATACCCCGCGCATCAGCGGCGAGTTCAGCGAAGCGGAACTCAATGGCGAGACGCGCATTCTCACCTTCGCTCCGGTCAAGGGCCTGCCCTCGGTTAACTGGCATGTTGGCCTGTCCATTGACAAGGCCAAGGCCTACTCAATGCTCAGCGAATTCCGCGCCTCGGCGATCGTTGCCACCGTCATCGCGGTGGTGCTGATCATGTTGCTGCTGAGCATGTTGATCAGCGTGCTGATGCAACCGTTGAATGTCATGGGTAAAGCCATGGAAGACATCGCCCAAGGCGAGGGTGACCTGACCAGACGCCTGAGCATTCAATCCAACGACGAATTTGGCCGCCTGGCCAGTGCCTTCAACCAGTTTGTTGAGCGTATCCACAGCTCAATCCGCGAGGTGTCATCCGCCACCAGCCAGGTCAATGAAGTGGCGAAATTGGTAGTCGGCGCCTCTAACTCGTCGATGATCAACTCCGACGAGCAGGCCAGCCGAACCAACAGTGTTGCCGCTGCGATTAATGAGCTGGGCGCCGCCGCGCAGGAAATTGCGCGTAACGCTGCCGATGCATCGAACCAAGCCTCCGATGCACGCCACCTGGCTGAAGACGGCCGCCAAGTGGTGGAACAAACCATCAAAGCGATGAACGAACTGTCCGGCAAAATCAGCGCATCTTGCGGCAATATCGAAACCCTCAACAGCAAGACGGTGAATATCGGGCAGATACTTGAGGTGATCAAAAGCATCTCCCAGCAAACCAACCTGCTGGCGCTCAACGCTGCTATCGAGGCAGCACGCGCTGGTGAAGCCGGCCGAGGCTTCGCAGTAGTCGCCGATGAAGTACGCAACCTGGCACACCGCACCCAGGAATCGGCGCAGGAAATCGAGAAGATGATCGAAGAGCTGCAAGTCGGCTCCCGCGAGTCGGTCACCACCATGACTGAAAGCCAACGCTACAGCGAAGAAAGCGTGGAGATCGCTAACCAAGCCGGCGCCCGCCTAAGCAGCGTCACCGAACGTATCGGTGAAATTGATGGCATGAACCAGTCGGTGGCCACCGCAACCGAGGAGCAGACCTCGGTGATCGAATCGCTTAACGTCGACATCACCGAAATCAACACCCTCAACCAGGAAGGTGTGGAAAACCTCAACGCCACCTTGCGTGCCTGCGGCGATCTGGAGCAACAGGCTAGCCGCCTCAAGCAACTGGTCGACAGCTTCCGCATTTAACCCATGCGGAAAACAAACGGGGCGCTCACTGAGCGCCCCGTTTTTATTTCTGCTTTTCGTGGTTCGTTGGTGACTGTTCGTCTTGCTGCAACTGCCGCCATAACTCGGCGGCATCGGCAAATTCGCTACCGTCCTCAGGACTTAAAGCCTCAGGGTCATAGCGCTGCGTACAACCCTCACCAAGCACTGGTGGCGCGCTGGATGTGCCACGCGCGAGTGGATCAGTCATAACACCTCCAATGTACGCTACCAGCCTTCAACTCAGCGCCACACGGCCTTCGTCATGCTGGGCAAACTCTTTGACCGCACGCAACACATCGCTGCG
>JAIERD010000521.1 GCA_019747155.1 Pseudomonadaceae bacterium | reverse complement strand
ACCCGTGAACCAGTCGGCGTGGTCGGCATCATCACCCCCTGGAACTTCCCGATCGCCATTCCCGCCTGGAAAATCGCGCCCGCGCTGGCCTACGGCAACTGCGTCGTGTTCAAGCCCGCCGACCTGGTCCCCGGCTCGGCCTGGGCGCTGGCCGACATCCTGTCGCGCAGCGGCTTGCCGGCCGGTGTCTTCAACCTGGTGATGGGCCGCGGCTCGGACGTCGGCGCCACGCTGCTGTCCGACACGCGGGTGGCCGCCATCAGCTTCACCGGCTCGGTCGCCACCGGCAACAAGGTGGCGCAGGCCTGCCTGTCCCGCATGGCCAAGTTCCAGCTGGAAATGGGCGGCAAAAACCCCTTTGTGGTGCTGGACGACGCCGACCTCGGCGTGGCCGTGGGTGCCGCCATCAACTCGGGCTTTTTCTCCACCGGCCAGCGCTGCACCGCCAGCAGCCGCCTCATCGTGACCGAAGGCATCCACGACCGTTTTGTCGCCGCCATGGCTGAAAAAATGAGCACGCTGAAGGTGGGCGACGCCCGCGCAGCCGGCATCGACATCGGCCCGGTGGTGGACGAGCGCCAGCTGGCGCAGGATCTGGAATACATCGCCATCGGCCAGCAGGAAGGTGCCACGCTGGCCGCTGGTGGCCAGGCCCTGGCCAGCAACAGCGACGGCGCGCCCGGCTTCTACCTGACGCCCGCGCTGTTCACCGACACCAGCGCCGCCATGCGCATCAACACCGAAGAAATCTTCGGCCCGGTGATCAGCGTGCTGCGCGCCAAAAACTACGAAGAAGCGCTGGCCCTGGCCAACGACACCCCCTTCGGCCTGGCCAGCGGCATTGCCACCACCAGCCTGAAGCACGCCACCCACTTCAAGCGCCACGCCCAGGCCGGCATGGTGATGGTCAACCTGCCCACCGCCGGGGTCGACTACCACGTGCCTTTCGGGGGCCGCAAGGGCTCCAGCTTTGGCCCGCGTGAGCAAGGCAGCTACGCCGCCGAGTTCTACACCACCGTGAAAACAGCCTACACCCAAGCCTGACGGCAGACTTGCCGACACGCCCGGGACGGGGTGCCCCGGGCTTCGTTACACCCATCCACGAGGAGACAAACAACATGAACAACAACGACACCACGACCCTGACCCCCCGCCGCACCTTCCTGAGCCTGGCCGCCGGCTCCGGCCTGGCCGCGCTGGGCGGCAGCGCCCTGGCGCAGGCCTTTGACTTCAAACCCAACCAGCGTTACCCCGACCCGGCCGTGCAGATCCTGGACCCCAGCTTTGCCCGCTACCGCATCTACAGCAGCACCGTGGAGCAGGTCGCCACCGGAATGCGCTGGGCCGAAGGCCCGGTCTACTTCCCGGAAGACGGCGGCTACGTGCTGGTCAGCGACATCCCCAACAACCGGATCATGAAATACAGCGAAAAAGACGGCAGCTTCACCGTTTTTCGCCAACCCGCCAACTGGGCCAACGGCAACACCCGTGACCGCCAGGGCCGCCTGATCACCTGCGAACACTCGGTCACCCGCCGCGTGGTGCGGACCGAAAAAAACGGCAAGCTCACCGTGCTGGCCGACAGCTTTGAAGGCAAAAAACTCAACGCCCCCAACGACATCGTGGTCAAGTCCGACGACAGCGTCTGGTTCACCGACCCGCTCTTCGGCATCAACGGCGAATGGGAAGGCACCCGCGCCAAACCCGAGCAAGCCACCACCAACGTCTACCGCATCGACGCCAGCGGCAAGATCAGCGCGGTCCTCACCGACCTCGTCAACCCCAACGGCCTGGCGTTTTCCCCGGACGAGAAAAAGCTCTATGTCGTCGAGTGGAAAGGCACGCCCAACCGCAGCATCTGGAGCTACGACGTGCAGCCCGACGGCACCTTGAGCAACAAAACCAAGTTCATCGACGCCGCCGACCACGGCGCGCTGGACGGCTTTCGGGTCGACCGCGACGGCAACCTGTGGTGCGGCTGGGGCAGCAACGGCGCCCTGCAGGCCGAAGCCACCGACGTGGGTGGCCGCAAGGTCTTCCCGCTCAAAGGCAAGCCCGAAGACCTCGACGGCGTGATGGTGTTCAACCCGCAGGGCAAGGCCATTGCCCACATCCGCCTGCCCGAACGCTGCGCCAACCTCTGCTTCGGTGGCCCCAAAAACAACCGTGTCTACATGGCCAGCTGCCATTCCCTGTACGCCCTGTACGTCGAAGCCCACGGCGCGACCTGATCTGAAGCGCTACA
>JAIERD010000101.1 GCA_019747155.1 Pseudomonadaceae bacterium | reverse complement strand
CAACAACCGTCGGAACGGGTGCCAACATAAGCGGCTCGGGGGCGCTCGGCATGGCCGGTTGCGGGATTGTTGCCGCCTGCTCAGCAATTGCTGGCGCCGGTGCCAACATCAGCGGCATGGGTGCTTTCGGCATGGCCAGTGCTAGCGCGTTGTCCACGGCCGGTGTGCTCGGTGTGGGCGGGCTTGCTCCTTGTGGCTGTGGCACCTTCGGTGCGTCGGGCAGATCCGCAAAGCTGGTATCGATCTGCACGCCGGGAATGGTGTTTAGCAGATCGATAATGCCTTTCAGGGCTTTGCCCAGCAGGGCGAATGGCGACAGGTTGGCGAAGGCCCACAGCAGTCCGTCCCAGATCGCTTTCGCCGCCGTGACCACTGTCTCGAACGAGGCCAGCCAGGTGACGAACTGCACACCCATGGCCCATAGCTGTTGCAAGCCTGTCCAGAGCAAGCCCATCACGGCCCACCAGACCTTAAAGACCAGCACAATTGGCGTGATGATCACCATCAGTGCCTGGAACCATGCGGTGTCGCCGAAAGCGGCTTTCAGTTCGTCCCACCAGATGATGGCGGCACCAACGGCGACCACCAGGGCCACTACGCCGAGCACGATCAGGGCAATGGGGCTGGCCAACACCGACAGCACGCTGAACAGGCCGCCGAGCACAGTCAGCGCTCCAGCAGCGGCGACAAGTCCCAGCACACCGAGCGTTATATAGCCAAGCCAGCGCGCAATGTTCGGGAACATCACCACCCAGCGTTGCAGTGCTGCTGCGCCCTCGGCCAGCCGATCCATCAGCGGATTCAGTACGGGTAGCAACGCTTGACCGAAGGCAATCCGGACGGCCTCAATCGCGCTGCCGAAGCGTTGCCAAGGATCGACCATTGCCTTGGCCATCTGCTCGGCTTGTTCCATGCCTTTGACCTTGCCGAGCTGGTCCATGTTGTTGGCCAGCCCTGCGGTGTCATTCATCAGCAGCTTGATCAGCCCCACCGCTTCGTCGGAGCCAAATGCCTTTTTCAACTCGTCGGACTCGGCCAGGGTCAGGGTGTCCCCGAACTTGACTTTGAGCTTGTCGAGGATCTCCAACATGGGCAGCAGCCGTCCCTGGCTGTCGGTGAAGTTCATGCCCAGTTTTTCCTGGGCAGCGCCTACGCCAGACAGAAACGATTTGTACTTGGTGCCCGCTTCGCCGCCGCTCATGGTCGCTTGCAGGGTGCCGAGGATGGCCATCTGCTCAGACAAGCCAATGCCCGCAGCAGTGGCGTTGGCACCCACGGCGGTGAATGCGGCACTCATCTGCGGGCCGGTGGTCTTGAACAACTGCACAGCCAGGCCGGTTTGCCCTGCCAGGTTCTCCACCCACTCGGCTTTGCCCATGGCATCGGCCTGAGTCTTGAAAATCCCGTACATGGTGCCGACGTAGCTGGTCACCGTAGCGGCGTCAGCCTTGGTGGCCTTGGCCAGCACGTTGGAGGCGTTAGTGAAGGCGGAAAGCTGTGCGCCAGTGAGGCCACCAATGGCGCTTTGAATGTCGTAGGCCGAACGCACGAACGCCTGGGCGTTCTCGCCATAAGCCACGGAGAATTCCAGCGATTTGCGGTTAAGTTCTTCGAGTGCTTCCTGTGCCACCCCAAGCGATTTAACTTCGCCCAGTGCCCGCTGCTGATCGAGCGCCGGGCCCATGGCTTCTTGCAGGGCGTAAGCCGTGCCCACTACGCCAGCCACCCCCGCGCCCATCTGCACAAAGCCAGTTTTGCCGACTTCTGCCACGCTCATCAGCTGCTTGCTGACCTTTGCGGCAGGTGCAGTCACCTGATCGACAAGGCGCAGGATGAAATCGAGTTGGCTGGTGGCGGCTGCGGTCATAGTGGGTCGTCTTGGTTAGCCGTTCAGGGCCTTGGCGATGCCGTTTGCTACGGCAAATTCCATGCGGCGCCAGTGCTCGTCTTCCAGCCACTTGGCGGTGCCCATGTTGTCTTCCGTGGGCGGTGCGCCAGGCAGCCAGCGTTCGACCAGGGCCATCAGTTGGCCCAGGCCGTCTTCGGTCAGTCTTTCAGCGCGGGCGAGGGCTTTTTTACGGTCACTTCAACGTCCGGTGCGTACTCTTCCAGCAGCGCACCGGCCACTTTCATGGTCAGCATCGGGTTGGCCAGCAGCGGGCGCAGGGTGGCGAGCTGTTCCTGCTTGATGGTGGTGGTCAGCAGGTTGTGCGACGGCGCCACCTTGTTGTTTTGAGTCAC
>JAIERD010000225.1 GCA_019747155.1 Pseudomonadaceae bacterium | reverse complement strand
GATCGAGAATCGACGAGGCGCCCCACGGCCGTGGGTGGTTGAGGATGGCCACCACCGCCCAGGTATTACCGTTCGAGTCGCGACTAAAGCCGGCGATGGCGCGCACGGTGTTCAGGGTGCCGGTCTTGATATGTCCCTCGCCCGCCAGCGCTGTGCGGCGCAGGCGTTTGTGCATGGTGCCATCCATGCCCACCAGCGGCAGCGCCGAAATAAATTCGGCGGCGTACGGGCCGTTCCAGGCCGCTTGCAGCATCAAGGCCATTTCACGAGCGCTAACCCGCTCATTACGCGACAGCCCCGAACCGTTCTCCATCACCAGATGGGTGGCGTTGATGCCTTTGCGTGCCAGCCACTGACGAATCACCCGAAAGGCCGCTTTGGCATCGTCGGCATCCTCGGCGGTACGCAACTCTGCGCCAAGGCTTAAGAACAATTGCTGAGCCATGGTGTTGTTACTGTATTTGTTGATGTCGCGAATGATCTCCACCAGGTCTGGCGAAAAGGCGCGGGCCAGCAGGCGGGCATCCTTGGGCACATTAGCGAGGCGATCGCGGCCTTTGATACTGCCGCCCAACTCCTGCCAGATGGCCCGTACGGCGCCGGCGGCGTAGCTGGGGTGGTCGAGTACGGCTAGGTAGGTTTGGCTGCTGCAGCCATCGACCAGTTGACCGCTGACCAGCAGCCTAATACTGCCGTCGGCCTGCTTGCTGGAGCTGTAACTGACATTCGGGTTCGGGCATTTGCCGGCGGGTAGGGACTTAACTTGGTTGTCGATATGCAGCGTGGCAATCGGTGGCTCGGCGGCGACTATGACCTTGCCGCCCTCGTTACGGGTAATCATACGCACCGATTTCAAGTTCACCAGCAAGGCGTCGGGGCCGACTAAAAACGGTTTGCTGTCGTCATCGCCGTCATCATTAAAGGCCGCCACCTGCGGCTGGACAAAGTGACTGCGGTCGAGCACCAGGTCGCCGGTAATTTGCTGCACGCCATTGGCGCGCAAATCACGCATCAGCAGCCAGAGTTTTTCCATGTTCAGTTTGGGGTCGCCGCCGCCCTTGAGGTACAGGTTGCCCTGCAACACGCCATTGCGCAGCGGGCCGTCGGTGTAGAACTCGGTTTTCCATTGGTGGGTTGGCCCGAGCAGTTCAAGGGCTGCATAGGAGGTGATGAGCTTCATGGTCGAGGCTGGATTAACCGCCACGTCGGCATTTACGAAAGTGGCCGCGCCGGGGCCGTTCAGCGGCAACAGCACCAGCGATAAGGCACTGTTTTCAATCTTGGCCTTGGCTAAGGCTTGTTGGATTTTTACCGGTAGCACGTTGTTGCTGGCGGCGGCCTGCAAGCTAAAGCTCAAGGGTGCCAATAAGCTGGCCAGCGCCAGTTGGCGAAGGGTGCGCAGGGCAAAGTTGACTGGGGTGGTGCTGCGGTTAAGCAAAATAGATGACATTAGGTCGAAAGTTCCAAGCCGATGTGATGACGGTTACGCAGAAAAATAGCCGGCATTATGCCCCAAGCCGCACGTGCTTGGGTCTTTCGTGGCCGCGTTTAAGGGGGTGCGAGGTTAATTGCAGTTTTAGCAATGCTGTGTTTGTCTCCGGCTACTGTTTGCCGGATGCTGGCTTACTTACAGTGGCGGCACAGTCCATTACTCAGCGAGAATAAATATGCCCACTTTGCCGCGATGCCGGGTTATTGCTAGCGTGTTTGCCCTTGGATTGCTGGCCGCCAGCGCCGCCCATGCCGCGTTAGATGGCCCGAGCCAAGCGCGTCTAGCCGCCTTGCAAACTACCCCCGAGGCCAGCGGCGAGCTGATTTACCAAGGCGCCACCTTTGCCCTTGAACATCCCAGCGAGCAGCCGTTATTTCGTTATGAACGGCGCCTCAATAGCAGCGATGCCAATAGCTGGGTGGCAACCCACCTGACCCGCAATCCCAAGGGTCAGCTGATTATTCTGGAGTCGGGGCAATTTACTCCGGCCTATGAATTGCAGCGCTTTACGGTGATTAATCAGCAAGGCGGCTTTAGTGGTTCAGCGCAGGTCAGTGCCGATGCTCGGCACCTGCACTACAGCCTCAACGACAACGGCAAAATCACTAGCGCCGACGAAGAGGTCAATTTACCGGTAATTACCGGGCCCTCGATGCATGGGTTTATCTTGCAGCACTGGGATGCGCTGCTGGCCGGTAACAGCCTCGGCGTGCGGCTGATCGTGTT
>JAIERD010000084.1 GCA_019747155.1 Pseudomonadaceae bacterium | reverse complement strand
CGCCCGTCGCTGGAGCGCCAGCTGCCACGGCTGTTCGCCGTGTTGCTGCTGGCGCTCTTGGCGCTGAGCGCTTGGCAGTGGCGACATGGTCCGCCGGTGGCGGCGAATATGTTGGCCTTGTTGCCGGCGGGCAGCAGCGATGCCTTGGTGCAACAGGCCGAGCAGCGCATGCAAGAGCCGCTAAATCGCGAAGTGCTGCTGTTGATTGGCCATCCGCAGCGGGCCAAGGCGTTGGCCTTGGTGGCGCAAATCGGCCAGCAGTGGCAGGCGTTGCCGCAGTTTGAGCGGGTGCAGTGGAGTCTCAGCGCGGACCTCGACGCGATTCGCCAACAACTGCGTAGCAGCCGCTTGAGTCTGTTGCCGTTGGCCGATCGGCAATTGCTGGTTGCCCAACCGCAGCAATTTATTCAACAGCGGCTGGCACAGTTGTACGACACCTTCGCCGCCACCAGTCTGTTGCCGCCTGAGCAAGACTGGCTGGGGCTGGGGGCGCGTGCGCAGCAAGGGCTGAGCCCGCACAGTCGGGTACAGGCCGATCTGGCCAGCGGGGTCTTGCTGGTGGATGACGCGGGCATGACCTGGACCCTACTGCGGGCGCGCACCGCCGGCGATGCCTTTGACCTGCAAGCGCCGGCGGCGATTGCCGCCAGCGTGGCGCAGGCGCGCCGTGCGGTGACGGCGCAGGGTGGCCAAGTGCTGGCGGCCAGCGGCGTGTTATATGCCGCGGCCGGGCAAGCCAAGGCGACTGGCGAAATCAGCTGGATCGGCGGCGGGGCGACGCTGGGTACGCTGTTGGTGCTGCTGCTGGCGTTTCGTCGCTGGCGGGTGTTGCTCAGTTTGCTGCCGGTGGCGCTGGCGTTGTTGGCCGGTTGCACGGCCTGCGTGCTGCTGTTTGGGCAAATCAACGCGCTGACTCTGGTGCTGGGTGCCAGCCTGATCGGGGTGGCGGCCGACTACCCGCTGCACTATTTAAGCAAAAGCTGGAGCACGCCCGCCTGGCGCAGTTGGCCGGCATTGTGGGCCACCTTGCCGGGCTTGAGCTTAAGCCTTGGGACCAACTTGCTGGGATATCTGGCGTTGGCCTTTACCCCGTTTCCGGCGCTGACTCAGATCGCGGTGTTTTCGGCCGCCGGGCTGATTGCCGCCTATCTGTGTGCGGTGTGTTTGCTGCCCGCCTGGCTGGCACCGCTGCGGCTAAGCCCGCCGGCCGGCTTGCTAGATTTCGCCGAGCGGCTGTTGCACGTGCGGCGCCGCTTGCTCGATGGGATCGGCAGTTGGCCGTTGTTAGTGGTGTTTTTGCTGTTTTGTGGCGGTGGCCTGTGGCAGGTGCAGAGCCAGAATGATCTGCGTCAGTGGCTTGGCCAGCAGCCGCAATTGCTGGCCGAGGCTCAGCAGATCGCCCAGCTAACCGGCCAGCAGCCGACCAGTCAGTTTTTTCTGGTGCGCGGCTCCGATGAGCAACAATTGTTAGCGCGCCAAGCCGCTCTGGCGCTGCGCCTGGATGGTTTAGTCGCGGCCCAGCAGTTACAGGCTTACCGCGCCCTCAGCCAGTTGCAAAGCCCCGACAGTGCCTTGCAAGCAGTACGCGCGGCCCTGCTGCAATTGCCGCAGCACTGGCAGCCGTTGCTGGCCTTGGGCATTCCCGAGGCGGCCTTGCAGCAAGAATTAGCCCAGTTACTGCAACCAGCGCCGAGCTTAGAAATAACCTTGGCTGGGCCGCTGGCCGAGGCGTGGCGACCGCTGTGGCTGGGCACCGTTGCGGGTGGCGGCGTGGCCGGCCTAGTCAGCCTGCAAGGGCAAGCTAACGCCGCGCAGTTACGCGCGGCGGCGCACGACTTAGACGGCGTGCAGTTGGTCGATCGAATTGGCGAACTGAATCAGTTGTTTGCTGACACCCAGCTCAGTGCGGCCGAGCTGAAACTGATCTCCTGCGCCGCGATCTTGCTGTTGTTGTGCCTGCCGTTTGGTGTCGCTGGCGCCCTGCGGGTGGTCTGCTTGCCGCTGTTGGCCGCGCTGGCGACCTTGGCCTGCTTGGGTTGGCTGGGCCAGCCGCTAACCTTGTTCAGCTTGTTTGGTTTGCTACTGATCACCGCTATCGGCGTCGATTACGCCATCTTGATGCGCGAGTCGATCGGCGGCGCGGCGGTCAGCTTGCTCGGCACCTTGCTCTCGGGGCTGATCAGTTGGTTGTCGTTCGGCTTGTTGCTGGTCAGCCA
>JAIERD010000177.1 GCA_019747155.1 Pseudomonadaceae bacterium | reverse complement strand
GTATTGCTCTGGCGGCTGGTACTCGTCCGACCGGTCCTATCATTTGGACTTGCTACGCTGCCGGTAAGGTCTTAGCGGGTGCTGTTGCTCCTACTGTTGCTCCAACCCTGCTGGCTAACTTGGCGCCGTCCGAGTGCCGCGGTTAATCTAGTTGTAAAGCAATAGCGTTATAGAAGGGCCTCCAGTGGAGGCCCTTTTGCTTTGTTTCGGAGATTTCGGTGGATATGAAAAGCTTTTCGATGGCTAGGCCATTGCTTGTGGCAAAGCTTAGAGCCGCGCTGCTGCATGGCCTTGTTACATTGCTGGTTGCTCTGGTAAGCGCTGGCGTGGTTTTTTACCTTTGGTACCCTGCGCCTTTGGCTGACAAGTCGGGTGGTGTCGGACTTTATTTTCTACTGTTGCTGGTTGAGGTTTGCTTGGGGCCGTTAATGTCCCTGGTGATTTTCAATCCTCAAAAACAGCGCTCTGAGCTGGTTAGAGATTATTTTCTTGTGGGTTGTATCCAGTTGTTGGCGCTGGCGTATGGCGTGCATTCAATCTATATCGCGCGGCCGGTGTATCAGACTTTTGTGGTGGACCGATTTGAAGTTGTTAGCGCGTTAGAACTGGATGAAGAAGATATTTTGGCTGCAACAGATAAGACCTATCGGCATTTGCCGGTTTTCGGACTGCGAGAAGTGTGTATTGAAAGGCCCGCCGATGCTCAGGAGCGTAGTGATATTTTGTTTTCGGCAGTAGGCGGCAAAGATGTACAGTTAATGCCCAAGTATTATCGGCAATGTAATGCGGGTGAGATCGAAGGTAAGGCTAAAGCTGGTAGTGCGCTGATTGAAGGGCTGAAGGCCCGGGGGCGCTATGAAGCTGTAGCTGGTGAATTACCCGCAGATAATAACTTTACTTGGCTGCCGGTGAAGAGCCGCTTTGGCGTGTGGGTGGAGATTTACCCCGGCGGACGGCAGGCAGAGGCTCGCTCTGTGGATGTTGATCCTTTTGTTGAATAAGGGGGGGCAGGCACAGGGGTTTTCCCTCAAGTTTACTCATCACCGTATGGCAGATTAATTCGTGAAATCGCCGGAGGCGCTTGCACCGGTTACCGCGCCATAGGGTTACAGGCTCAAGCGCATGGACAAATCCACTGCTTTAATATCCTTGGTCAAAGTGCCTAGGGATATGTAATCCACCCCTGTTTCGGCCACGCTACGCAGGGTGCTGTCGTTGATGCCCCCGGAGGCTTCGAGTTTGGCGCGGCCGGCGGTGAGGGTTACGGCTTGGCACATGTCTTCCAGCGACAGTTCATCGAGCATAATGATGTCGGCACCGGCGGTTAGCGCCTGTTCCAGCTCGACCAAGCTTTCCACTTCGACTTCCACCGGTTTGCCGGGGGCGATTTGGTGCGCGGTTTGGATGGCTTGGGCGATGCCGCCGCACGCGGCGATGTGGTTTTCTTTGATTAGAAAAGCGTCATACAGACCGATGCGGTGGTTGTGGCAGCCGCCGCAGGTGACTGCGTATTTTTGCGCTAGGCGCAAGCCCGGCAGGGTTTTGCGGGTGTCGAGCAGTTTTACCGCAGTGCCTTGTACGAGGCCGGCGTAATGCTGGCTGCGGGTGGCGACGGCGGACAGGGTTTGCAGAAAATTCAGTGCGCTGCGTTCACCACTGAGCAGGGCGCGAGCGGAACCGGCGAGGGTAAACAGTACTTGGTTGGGGCTGACGCGCTCGCCGTCTTGTACCTGCCATTGCACGCTTACATTCGGGTCGAGTTGGCGGAATACCTCATCGACCCAGGCGGTGCCGCAGATCACCGCTGCATCGCGGCTGATAATGCGTGCTGTGGCGTGGCGCTCGGCACTGATCAGTTGTGCGGTGATGTCGCCGCTGCCGAGGTCTTCGCGCAGGGCTTTGGCGACGTTGGCGCTAATTTCGTCGGCGAGATCAGCAAGAATCAGGTTGGGCATGACGGGCTCCGCATTCAAAGTCGGCCAATTATAGGGGCTGCGCCGACTAGATGCAGCGAATGCCGTGTGCTTTACGCGGCTTTCTGCTAGACCATTAAGGTGCGTTGGTCGCGCGCGAGTGTCCGTTGGTAGGCTGCTGGGATGCATCTGTGACACGGATCATGTCTAGAGGCTAAAACGCCTTGGCTGCCACAGGGTGAACCCTATAATGGTGTTATTAGTTACATTTGGCGCCATGCCTTTGACGTTACGGAAGACG
>JAIERD010000117.1 GCA_019747155.1 Pseudomonadaceae bacterium | reverse complement strand
TGCAGCTTGCAGCTTGCAGCTTGCAGCTTGCAGCTTGCAGCTTGCAGCTTGCAGCATGCAGCTTGCAGCTTGCAGCTTGCAGCTTGCAGCTTGCAGCTTGCAGCGTCAGCGCACCGACCGCAGTTGGGTGGCGAAACGTGGCAACACCCGCGCCAGCACTTCGCTGATGTAACTCAGGAATAGGGTGCCGAGCGAGCTCTTGTAATGCTGCGGGTCGGGGCTGCCGATGGCCAGCACGCCGTGCAGACCTTGATGATTGATGGTCACCACGGCGGCTGAGCCGACTTGCTCGCGTTCTTCTTCGCCGAACAGGAATGCCAGCTCATGGCTGCGTAATACCCCGCAGAGGGTTTTGCCGCCGGTTAAGAGGCCGCCAATGGCTTGATGGGCTTCGGCCGAACTGACCCAGCGACCGACCGTCATGGGCGTGTCGCTGAACAGAATCAGGCTGACAAACGGCACCTGGAACTCATGGCGCAAGCTGTCTTCCACAGCGCTGACCACTTCTTCCATGCTCGCCGCGTCCAGCAGGTCGAGTACCAGACGGCGGGTCTTGTCGAATAGCCGGTCGTTGTCGCGGGCCACGTCCATCAGGTGTGACAGGCGATGGCGCATCTCGATATTGCGCTCGCGCAGCAGTTTCACCTGATGCTCGACCAGCGACACGGTGGTGCCGCGTTGGTGCGGAATGCGCAACTCGCTGAGCAACTCTTCATGCTCGACGAAGAACTCTGGATTGGCGCGTAAAAACGCCGTCACCTGTTCGGCTTGCACGGTGTCCGGCGGATCCTGGCGTTGCTCAGTCATGGGCGCTGCTCGGTGATTGACTATGCCTGATTAGCGTTGCGTCAGCGGCGTCAGAGACGCACCTGGCCTTCATACACACGGGCCGCTGGCCCGGTCATCATAACGGGCTGACCGGGGCCTGCCCACTCGATGGACAAACGTCCACCGGGCAGTTCGATCTGCACCGGCGAATCCATCCAGCCCTGGCTTATCGCCGCCACAGCCGCCGCGCAAGCGCCGGTACCGCAGGCTTGAGTCTCGCCGGCGCCGCGTTCCCAGACCCGCAGTTTGGCGTGTTGACGGTCGAGCACCTGCAGAAAGCCGACATTCACCCGCTGCGGAAAGCGTGGGTGCAGTTCCAGCTTGGCGCCCAGCGTGTGCACCGGCGCCAGGCTGGCGTCATCGACGCGCAGCACCGCATGCGGGTTACCCATCGACACGGCGGCCAGGGCGTAGTTTTGCCCCTCCAGCTCGACGTCATAGCTCAACTCCTCGGCCTCGGCGACAAAGGGAATCTGCGCCGGGGTAAGCCGCGGCGGACCCATATTGACGCTGATCTGGCCGTCGGGACGCAGGTCGAGTTCGATGATGCCGCTCTTGGTTTCGACCCGGATCTGCTTCTTCGCAGTCAGGCGTTTATCCACCACGAAGCGGGCGAAGCAGCGCGCGCCGTTGCCGCATTGCTCCACTTCCGAGCCGTCGGCGTTGAAGATCCGGTAGCGAAAATCGACGTCTGGATTGCTCGGTGGCTCGACCAGCAGCAATTGGTCGAAACCAACGCCGGTGTGCCGGTCGCCCCACTGCTTGGCGTGCTTGGGTTGGATATGCGCGTGCTGGCTGATCAGGTCGAGGACCATAAAGTCGTTGCCCAGGCCGTGCATCTTGGTAAAGCGCAATAACATCAGCTTTATCCTTGGGCGTCTGGCGGCAACAGGCTTTCGCCGGCGAACAACTCTTGCACCGTCTCGCGTTGGCGCACCTCAATGCTGCGGGCGCCATCGACCATGATTTCGGCGGCGCGGCCACGGGTGTTGTAGTTGGAGCTCATGACAAAACCGTAGGCGCCGGCCGAGCGAATGGCCAACAGGTCGCCTTCTTCCAGCGCCAGTTGGCGGTCTTTGGCGAGGAAATCGCCGGTTTCGCAGATCGGCCCGACTATGTCGTACGGACGGGTTGCGCCGCTGCGTGGTTGCACCGCGACTACGTCCATCCAGGCTTGATACAGGGCCGGGCGGATCAGGTCGTTCATCGCCGCATCGACGATGGCGAAGTCTTTGTGTTCGGTGTGCTTGAGGTACTCGACGCGGGTCAGCAGCACCCCGGCATTGGCAACAATCGAGCGGCCCGGCTCAAACACCAGGGCCAGTTTGCGATCACCCAGGCGCTCACGCACGGCAGCGATATAGTCGCCGGCCAGCGGCGGTTGCT
>JAIERD010000249.1 GCA_019747155.1 Pseudomonadaceae bacterium | reverse complement strand
CATTATAAGTCAGCCTGACTTCCAAATATCCGCTTTGCGCACAACTACCACTTACCGAAACTGCGGCACGCGCGCGCTTCCCAACGTGGCGGATTTCATAATCAGGGAACTGGTGTGTCGGTTTACAGGCATTATAATCGATGAGCCCAGCCTTGGGGTGGATATGAATAACGCAGCTTGCTGCTGGAAGGCACAGTGACAACTCATTCAGACGGATTTCCCAGATCGTCACTTGCAGATCTGGGATGGTCTGATTTCTTCGGCGACCAGATTTTGCCGGATGAAGTAAGTGTCCTGCCGGTCCGCATCGCCACCGTCCACCGCACCCGCGTCACAGGAATATCGGAGATCGGTTTGATCAGACCGATGCTTCCGGCGAAGAGCAACACCGGGGATTTTGCCGTCGGTGACTGGGTGCTCGCCGACCCACAATCTTTCCTTATAAACCGCTGCCTTGAGCGCAAGACAGTGTTGGGGCGGCGCACCGAGGGCAACCGGTCACCGCAACTCGCTGGCGCCAATATCGATACGCTATTTGTCGTCACTTCATGCAATGCAGAGTTCAACGTCGCCCGGCTGGAACGTTACATAGCATTGGCCAATGAAGCTGGCATCACGCCGGTCATTCTGCTCACCAAAGCCGACCTCGCTGAGGATGCAAAGTCATACCTTGAACAGGCAGTCGCGCTGCAGCGGGGGCTACAGGTGGTCGTCTGCAATCCTCTTAGTGGCGATGCCCCCAGCGACCTGCGTGCCTGGTGCGGTGAAGGACAGACGGTGGCGCTGGTCGGCTCATCGGGGGTGGGGAAATCCACCATGGTCAACGCGTTGGCGGGTGTGGCGCAGGACCAGCTTCAGCAGACCGGGAGCATTCGAGAGCATGATGCCCAAGGACGTCACACGACCACCTCGCGCTCGCTTCATGCGATGTCGAGTGGTGGTTGGGTGATCGATACGCCGGGAATGCGCACCCTCCATGTTAGCGATGCCGCCGCAGGTATCGATGAGCTGTTCGCAGAAATCACCGAACTCGCACCGCTCTGCAAGTTTCGCGATTGCACTCACGACCACGAGCCGGGTTGCGCGGTCAGCGCGGCGGTGTCCAACGGCACACTCAGATCGGAGCGTCTGGCCCGCTGGCGCATGATGGTGGCGCAAAACCGCAGCAATACGTCTAAACCGGTAAAGTCGGGTGGTGGTAAGCCCATCGCCATCCGCCACAGTAAGTCGCACCTAGAGGACGAGTAGCGGACGTTAAATCTAAGTAGATGTCGATGACTACATCGTCCTCCCGGCTAAGTTCAAATACGGGCCAACCGATAAGCTTTCGGCCATCAGTTAGCCAACTGACCCCATTTTTCTGCTTTCCTTATCAGTCGGCCAACTGACTCCATTTCTGTAATTTTCTTATCAGTCATCCGACTGACTCCCGTTTGCGTCTTCCTTATCAGTTGGGCTAACCGGGTCCGTTTCTTGCCATTTCGCTACCAGTGGCAGACCAAGAAAGATTTTCGAGATCTCATCAATTTGACGAATGACACCATTATTGGCTTTTCCTAATCAGCCCGCCAAGTAACTCCATTTTTGAACATGAACCCGCCAGCTGCTGGCTGAATTGATTTCGGCGAAAGCTATTAGCTATCGAGCCGGCTCGATTGGTTGAGCATCGCTCAAAATATGGGGTAAAGGCAGACCGCGCTGCTTCTCTCGAAGAACTTCATTTCAAAATACAGCGCGGTGCGGCAACCACGGACCGCATCTCGTGAGGCGAATCCTCGACATATCGGCGCCGCCATTTCTGGTCGGTGCAACGACTTGCTTCCGAGGCAGTAGACCACGCAAGGAATGCTCGTCGCTGTCCGAAGCGTATTCGATGCTTGGTGAGGGGCGGCCTGAAAGGGGTGATGGTTTGAGCTCATTCTCCACTAGACATCTCTTTGACCGCGGCGTTCAGCATCCGGGTGCCAGGTTGAACTGTAGAAAGTTAGTTCTTGAAGCTTGCAAGCGTGCGATAACGTTTTCAGAAATGGTTCGCGATGTGTCGCGTATTCATGCGCGCAAAGAAGGTGAGAATGCCCAACAAACCCAAACTTGAACTGGAGATCGATGGCGACGGCCCACTCTGGCAGCAGATCAGGCGCGCAATCGCACGGCCCAATCTGCGCGGCACACTGCCGCCCGGCACGCGCATCCCTGCCGAAGAAGAACTGATG
>JAIERD010000385.1 GCA_019747155.1 Pseudomonadaceae bacterium | reverse complement strand
ACTCGCTGAATGTGCTGGAGCGCCTGGCCGAGCGCTATCACTCGCACGCCTGCCTACAGGCCATCGAAGTGCTTAACGAGCCGCGCTGGGACGTGCCCACCGACTACCTGAAAAGCTACAACCTCGACGCCTACCAGCGCATCCGCAAACACTGCAGCGCGGCGGATGTCAGCGTGGTGTTTCACGATGGCTTTCGCGATTACCACGAATACCTGGGCTTTATGCAGGCGCCGGGATTTGCCAACGTGGTGTTCGATATTCATCGCTACCAGTGCTTCGAGCGCGGCGACATCGACAGCGATATTTACACCCATATCCACAAAGCCAGCGGCGCATGGAAAGCCGAAGCCGACGGCATCATTCAGCAAATGGGCATGCCGGCCTATTGCGCCGAATGGAGTCTGGGGCTGGATTTGAAAGTCGTCTCGCTGTGGGCCGAAGGGCCGTTCAACCATGCGCTGGACCACATGGATACCTTTCAGCAAAACACCGCCTACCGCGGTTACGCCGCCGCCCAACTGCTGACCTTCGAGAAGTATCAGGGCTGGTTCTTTTGGAGCTACAAAACCGAAACCACCCCTGCTTGGTGCTTTCGCGAATGCGTGCAACGCGGCTGGTTGCCGGCCAACTTTGCCTGAGCCGCGACGCCGGTGGGTTACGCCGCTACGCGGCTAACCCAGCTCCCCATCGCTAGGCCTTAATCCTCCACCGTAACCACAGCACTAAGCGGCGCCGTGCTCAACGAGCACACGTCAGTGCTGCAGGTCAGGTATTTATCTTGGGCGGGTCGATTGAGCAGCAGTTTGCGTTGGTAATGACGCTCCAAGCCGGTGTGGAAACTGATGGTCAACAGCGTCGCATTCGGCAGCTCGCGGTAGAGCATGTCCATCATGCACTCCTCGCCCTTGGGGTCGAAAGCGTCGGTGGCCTCTTCGATAAATACCCAGGCCGGCTGCTGCAAAAACAACCGGGCAATCCCCAGCCGCTGCTGGGCTCGCAGCGGCAGCACCCGATCCCAGCTATCCAGCTCAGCGAGGCGCGGGGCCAGCCAGGCAATCCCGGCGCACTCCAGCGCATGATGCATGGCGGCCAGGGTGAAGTGTGCGGCGGGCAGCGGATAACTCAGCACCGCTTGCAGGCTGGCATGCGGTAAAAACGGCCGCTGCGGCAAAAAGCTGATCGCCGGCCCCTCAGGCAGCCAGACCTCGCCATGCCCCCAGGGCCACAAACCGGCCACCACTTTGAACAAACTGATGGTCACCGTCGGGTCGCCGGCGATCAGCACAAGCTCGCCGCGACGAAACACCTGATTAAAACCCACCAGCAGTATCAGGCCGTCAGGATTGGCGATGCACAGGTCGCGCAACACCAGCTCATGCTGATTGGATTGCGCCACGCTGATGCGATGCTCCTGTGGCTCACTCGCCTGCTCATCGAGCACTTGCATATCGTTGTAGAGGCTCAGCACCCGCTGCACCGACGCCCGGCAATGGGCCAACTCACCGAGGTTATCAATCGGCCAGGAGAGCGCCGAGGTGAGTTTCTGAAACGCTTGCGCGGCCTGCATCAGCACTCCCAAGGTCATCCCGCCGGCGATGTATTGCGGCGCCATCAGCAAGATCGGGAACACCGGCAACAGCGCGCCGTAACCAGACGAAAACGACACTATGCCCAGATAACCCAGGGTCTGGCGGTTCCAGCGCTGGCTCAGGCGGGCAAAGAAAGTCTTGGCATTTTGCCGTTCGATGTCTTCGCCATGCATCAGCGCAATCGACTCAGAATTGGAGCGCGAGCGGCCCAAACCAAAGCGAAAATCCGCCTCGGCGGTTTGCAATTTATTGGTGGCGGTAATTAATGGCCGGCCCAGCAGCAAGCCGAACAAGGTACCTAAGCCTGCGTAGGCAAAGGCCAGAATCACCATATAACCGGGCACCATAAACGCGGTACCGGGAAAGGTGGCGCTGCCGGTGACCCTGAGCAGGATGTCGACAAAACTGCCGAAAATCAGCAGCGAATAGACCAGCGAATGGGCCAGGCCGATAGAGCTTTCGGTGACGATGCGGATGTCTTCGGCGATTCGTCCGTCGGGATTGTCATGCTCGCCACCGACCAATTGCAGCTGGTAATGGTGACCACGGGTCATCCACTGATCGAGCACCTTCGCGGTCAGCCAGCGGCGCCAATCCAGTTGCAGCCAGCGCTTAACCTGCAT
>JAIERD010000167.1 GCA_019747155.1 Pseudomonadaceae bacterium | reverse complement strand
CGACCATATGACGGATATGCAGCTTGGCCAGCTCGTTGTCGGTCAGGTCCAGCACCGGGAAGCCCTGTTCGCGCAGGTTGGCCACCAGCGCCGCACGCGGATCGGTGTCTGGATGGGTCTGCACGCCGACGAAGATGTGCGCCTCGCTATTGCTGTGAAAGCGATAGTTGAACTCGGTGATCTGCCGCTTGCCCAGCGCCTCGCAGAAGGTTTTGAAGCTGCCCGGCTGCTCGGGGATGGTCACCGCAATGATCGCTTCGCGCTTCTCGCCCAGCTCGGCGCGCTCGGCCACATGGCGCAGGCGGTCGAAGTTGACGTTGGCGCCCGAGTCGATGCCGACCAGCACCTTGCCGCTGCAACCTTCGCGCTCGACGTACTTCTTGATCCCAGCCACGCTCAGGGCGCCAGCCGGCTCGGTGATCGAGCGGGTGTCGTCGTAGATGTCTTTGATTGCCGCGCAGATTTCATCAGTGCTGACGGTGATCACTTCATCGACATAGTCTTTGCAGACGTCGAAGGTGTGCTTGCCGATCTGCGCCACCGCCACGCCGTCGGCGAACAAGCCCACCTGGCTCAAGACCACCCGTTCACCGGCGGCCATGGCGACCTGCAGGCAATTGGAGTCATCCGGCTCAACGCCGATGATCTTGATGTCTGGGCGCAGGTATTTGACGTAGGCGGCGATGCCAGCAATCAAGCCGCCGCCGCCGACCGGCACGAAAATCGCGTCCAGTTGGCCGGGCTGCTGACGGAGGATTTCCATCGCTATGGTGCCCTGCCCGGCAATGGTGTCCGGGTCGTCATACGGGTGCACATAGACGTAGCCTTTTTCATCCACCAGCTTCAGTGAATAGGCCAGCGCCTCGGGGAAGCTGTCGCCATGCAGCACCACTTTGCCGCCACGCGAGCGCACCCCATTAACCTTGATCTCCGGGGTGGTTTTGGGCATCACAATGGTGGCCTTGACCCCCAGGTGCTTGGCGGCCAGCGCCAGCCCCTGGGCATGGTTGCCGGCGGAGGCGGTGACCACACCACGGGCCAATTCCTCGGCCGAGAGTTGCGCCAGCTTGTTGTAAGCGCCACGAATCTTGAACGAGTACACCGGCTGCAAGTCTTCACGCTTGAGCAAAATCTGATTGCCGGTGCGCTCAGAGAGCTGCCGCGCGGGCTGCAACGGGGTTTCTACCGCCACGTCGTAGACGCGCGAGGTGAGGATTTTTTTGACGTACTGTTCGAGCATCGGGCTGGCTCTTGAAAGGCTGCAAAGACCCGTGAGTCTAACGCAGGTAGCCTTCGCTACGGCAGCCTTGGCGGTATTTATCCGGCGCGCCAAAGCCCAACCCGCCCCGGCAAGCGGCTATAATTGCCGGCCTCGACCCTCTCTCGCACGGTGCCGCATGACTCAAGACCAACTCAAGCAAGCCGTGGCGCAAGCGGCGCTGGATTTTATCCGGCCAAAACTGGATCAAAAAAGCGTCATCGGCATCGGCACCGGCTCCACCGCCAACTGCTTTATCGACGCCCTGGCGCTGCACAAAATGGACTTCGACGGCGCCGTGGCCAGCTCGGATGCCACCGCCGCCCGCCTCAAAGCGCACGGCATTCCGGTCTATGACCTGAACAGCACCAGCGATCTGGAGTTCTACGTCGACGGCTGCGACGAGAGCGACGAGCACCTCAACCTGATCAAGGGCGGCGGCGCGGCCCTGACCCGCGAGAAGATCGTTGCCGCCGTGGCCAGGACCTTTATCTGCATCGCCGACGCCAGCAAGCTGGTGCCGGTACTCGGCGCCTTCCCGCTGCCGGTGGAGGTGATTCCCATGGCCCGCAGCCATGTGGCGCGCCAGCTGGTGAAACTCGGCGGCGACCCGGTGTATCGCGAGGGCGTGGTGACCGATAACGGCAATATCATCCTCGACGTGTTCAACCTGTCGATCGTCAATCCGGCCGAGCTGGAAAGCCAGATCAACGCCATAGTCGGCGTAGTCTGCAACGGCCTGTTCGCCGCCCGACCGGCCGACTTATTGCTGCTCGGCACCAGCGACGGGGTTAAAACCCTTAAGCGCTAAGCAACCCAGGGCCGTACTGCCAAAAGTGAGTACGGCCTAGCAGCCTGTCGGACTTAACGCTGTTCTACTGCGGAAAAGCCGGACTTGGTCATTTTCTGCGCTCTTTCTCGTTGAATAGAATGACTATTCGCCT
>JAIERD010000548.1 GCA_019747155.1 Pseudomonadaceae bacterium | reverse complement strand
CGGCTCGCCGACAAAGTAATCCTGCACGCCGAGCGCACCGTTGACGGTGTCACCGACGGCAAAGCCCGGATGCTGCGAGGCGATCACCTGACCGACGCCGAGGGCGCGCATCACTTCGCCCAAGCCGACCGGTGGGATATACGACTTGGCGTCGTTCATCCAGCCGCGCATGGCCGGGTCGAGCGACAGGTAGGCATTCTTTACCAGAATCTGCCCCGGCCCCGGTTCGCCGAGCACGCTTTCCACAAAACTGAAAGTCTCTCGGCTGGGCAGACCTTGTGGACGTTGGGCGAGCAAGAATTGACGGTTGTGGTGGACGCTCATGGCAGATACTCGGGCAGACAAAGTTAGAGTTAGCCTACTGTGATAGTCCTGAATCTAGCGGTAGGCAAGTTTTGCCGAGTAAAGGAATAGGTCTCGATTTATTTAGCTGATAACGCTTGCGGGGCTACATCAGCAGAACAGCGCCGAGTGGCGGCTCTGCCGAGTTGGTGCTGCGCTACTGACCGGTAGAGTTGAAGTCTGGGCCGCTGCAGGGGCCTTGCAGGCAACTGGCTTCGACCCAGCCGATGCTGACTGCAAAGGGGCTGTGTACCGCTAAGAAATCACTGCCTTCTTGCATGCGCACCAGCAGCCATTCGACGCCCTGGGCATCTTGATGGCGCTGCAGCAGTTGCAAGCTGGCGCCGGGCAGATAGCGGCGGGTGATATTGCCAAACATCGCCGCGACATAACGCTCGCTAGCGCCGGCATCGTACTGATCGAGTCGCTCGGGGGTGTCCCGCAAGGTGACGCCGCCTTTAGCCGTTTGCACGCCGGAGGCTGGCGACATATTGCTGGGTAACTTTAGGTAGGTTGAGACTTCATCGCGTGCGCTGACCTGTTGTCGTTCTCCGGTCGTATAAACATTAATCGGGTCGTCGCAACAGCCACCCATATAGTCGAGGAATTCTGCTTTCGGTTGCATCTTAATAAGCAGTATTTCGCTAGCACTGCGGCTCACTTGCCCGGAAAACCAGCCATTGCTGGCACCGTACCAAATCAGGCTTAGCGCGCCTTCACGGCATTGCGCCGTGCCACTGTAGATAATGTCTGGCGCGCCGTCGGCATTGATATCCGCTTGGTAAAAGTGTTCGGTGGAATTTTGCTCATAGAGGGCGCGGGTGATAAACGAACAATCGGCAGACTCCCCGGGTGAATCCGCTGGCAGCTGCTCTAGGTAGTGTTTGCGCAGCAGCCATTTAATCTCCTCGAAGCGTGCCGGGGATGGCGCCGCCAGCGTGGCGATGGGCCGCCATTGCGCGGCCTCTGGATATAAAAGCAAGGCCAATTGCGCCGGCTCTGGTGATACCAAGGCTAATGCAGCCGGCTCGGCCGCCCGGCAGTTCAGGCTGGCCAGTAGTAACAGTAAGGTGCAGAACAGGCGGGGCATGGCGGTCATCCGTGAGAGGTGCAAGGCCAGCACCTTAGGGCTAAATCCGCGGGGTAGCAATGCTTGCGGGGTGTGCGCGCGAGCTGACAGCTGAGGCTTATCAGCCTTGCGCATAGGCTGCTAACCGGGGCTTTGATAGTGCTGCCTAGGCGCCTGCGGCGTGGCTAGACTGGCGGCAACTCATCACACGCACAGAAGGTAATTCTATGAGCATGCAATTCTCCGGTCAGGTGGCAGTGGTCACGGGCGCCGCTGCAGGTATTGGTCGCGCCACCGCCCAAGCTTTCGCGGCTGAGGGCCTGAAAGTAGTGGTTTCGGATGTCGATGCCATGGGCGGCGAAAGCACCGTTGGTTTGATTCGCACGGCCGGTGGTGAGGCTATTTTTGTGCGTTGCGATGTGAGTAAAGAGGCCGAGGTGCAGGCACTGATGACGGCGGTGATCGACACTTACGGGCGGCTGGATTATGCCTTTAACAACGCCGGCATCGAGATCGAGAAGGGCAAACTCAACGAGGGCACCGAGGCCGAGTTCGACGCCATCATGGGCGTCAACGTGAAGGGCGTGTGGCTGTGCATGAAGTACCAATTGCCGCTGCTACTGGCTCAAGGTGGCGGTTCTATCGTCAACACCGCTTCGGTGGCAGGCCTCGGTGCGGCGCCGAAGATGAGTATTTACAGCGCCTCCAAGCACGCGGTGATTGGCTTAACCAAGTCGGCGGCCATCGAGTTCGCCAAGAAGAAAATCCGCGTCAACGCTATTTGCCCGGC
>JAIERD010000143.1 GCA_019747155.1 Pseudomonadaceae bacterium | reverse complement strand
CGGCAAGATGGTGGTGTTTTGGTACATGAACTCTTCCTGCCCGGTGATCGGCTGGTAGTTCTTGAAGCGCACTAAATAGGGCCGCTGTTCCCAGATGGTGAACGCCGGCGTGCCGAGGGTCACCACGCTTTCGACTTTATGGCGAAACCAGTCTTCCTCAAGTTCCGGGAAAATACTGAAAATGGATTGTTGGTAAACCTCGCTGGGCAAGCGCCCGGAGCGGTTTTCCATAAAGGTGTTCCAGGTTTTTACCTGGTACTGCCGATCGAGCAGCACCACGCCGACGTCGATGCTCTGCAGGATCGCCAGCAGCCGGTGAAACTCGTTGAAATCGAGGTTATCGCGCATGTTCAGTTCATCAGGTAATCAAGCTTGTTGGACAGCAAGGCCACCGATTCTTCGGTGAACAGCAGCAGTAGGTCGAAATGAATATTGTGGCCTTCAATGCTGTAGCTGATCTCCACCGCCAAGGTGCTCTTCCAGCGTGGCCGGTTGAGGCGAATCAGCTCGTCGATGGAGGCGTGCTCACCGAGCACCATCGGATGGCTCTTGGAGAACTGCACATCGACTTGCTCGGCAATCCCGCTCAGGCAGGCACCAATCAAAATGGTCGAGAGGTCGAGGAGCATTTCCATCGGCGAATATTCGGCCGAGAACCAGCGCATCAGTTGAGCCATGTCATCGACTTCCGAGTCATGGAAAATCAACAACGCCTCGCCGGCAATGCCGCCGCCGATAAAGCCCTGACACACCGCCGTGAGGTCGCCACCGCGCTGCAAATCGGCCAGCGCCATATGCAACTCACCGGCTTCGAAGGTGCTGACATTCGGTACTGGCAGGTGCACGAACACGCCCAGCACCCGCGCCAACAAGGCGGCCGCCCGGCCCATGGCGACGTTAATCACCTCGCGAAAGGCATCCGGAAAACTGATATTTGGCTCGGCCACGTCGGCGCGCACCACCGCTGCGCCAGCCGCGCTGTCGAGCAAGCCCAGCCGCGCCAGGGTTTCTTTGAGTAAGTCTGGGTCGGCGGGCTTTTGCACAAACGCCAGCGCGCCCAGATCCATCACCCGCTCAACCGCTTGCGCCTGCACATCGCCCGACACCACTATGACTTTACAGCTGAGACCTTCGGCTCTTAAGGCGGCGAGCACTTGGTAGCCGTCCATCTCCGGCATGGTCAGGTCGAGCAGCAGCACATCGGTCTGACCTTGGCGCAGAATCGCCATGGCTTCCAAGCCATTGGCGGCCTGTTCGATGACCACCGGCCAGTCGGCTGGCAGGGCGCGGAGCAATTGCTTGCGCGCCATATTGGAGTCGTCACAGACCAGCAAGGAGCTAACGGTCATACACACCACTTAAAATTATGCGTTATAGGTTCGTGGCTATTGCGCGTTGGGCTTGGGCTGGCAGCGGTGCAGTCAGTAACCCGCAGTATTGCGAGCACTTTAGTTAAGCGTAGGTCACAAATGTGCGTGCTAACGCCTGAGTGTGCTCGATTAGCTGGGTTAATTACTGGTTTTTTATAGTGGATTAATTCGAATTTTTAGCGCCGCGCATGGCTCAACAGCCATCCAATCGGCGGGCCGGCCAGGCAGTTAACCGGCGCACGGCAACGCGGCGCACTTTGCCGTAGGCTTAGCCAGCTTGCGCGACCCGCGTGGCGGGCGAGTGCGGATACCGGCTGGAGAGGCGTGAATGAGTCAGGGATTACTAATGGGGGTGGCGCTGGCTGCCTTGAGCCAGCGGGCGCCGGCGGAAAGTCAGCTGGCCAGTAGTCTTGGTCAGGTCTTGGCACTCGCCGAGGGTTATCCGCAGTTGCAGGCCGACCGGCTGTTTATAGATTTGCAGGTCAACCTGCGCGACTGCGAAGAGCATCTGCAAATGGCCCGGCGTTACTACAACGGCGCGGTGCGCGAGCTGAATGTGTTGGTCGAGTCGGTGCCGAGTAACCTGCTGGCGCGCTTGTTTGGCTTTGCCGCGGGTGAGTATTTTTCCGTCAATGACCACGCTGAGCGGCAAGCCCCGAACACGGAGTTTTAATATGCCCGGATGGCTAAATAGACTGTTGCGGCGCACGACTCGCTACTGAGGCTAGATAGATGATCCCCGTTCCCCCGCTAGAACTGTTTATCGTGGTTGGCCTGCTGTATTTACTCAGCATGGCGGCTGGTGCTGGTCTCTT
>JAIERD010000507.1 GCA_019747155.1 Pseudomonadaceae bacterium | reverse complement strand
TAAATGCCAAGCGCCGCTGCCGACAAAAGCCAGGGTCGCCAGGGCCATGCCGATGCCGGCGCGACCATGCCAGCGGCGCAGGCGTGTACGGGCTTGGCGGCGGGCGACGAAGCTGGTCACGCCGAGGCTGACTGCCGCGAGGCTAGCCGCCAACAGCAGCAGCATCAAGGCCGCTCGCAATGGCCCGCCCAGGTCTAGCCAGTGAAAGCTGTGTAGCCACAAAAACAGCGAACTGAACACCGCCTTACGGTCATCCACCAGGCTGCCGAGGCGGTCCTGATAGAGGTCCAGGTACAGGCGCAAGCCATCGGTGCGGGCGGTATCGACCCGCACCGCCGGCAGCAGGCGGTTGATAAAGGCGTATTCATTGCTGAACGCGGTGAGGGTGCTGGCGACATGCAGTGGCTCGTTTGTGCCCAGGTAATGCCGGGCCAGCACCTCGGCATGCCGGCCGCTGAGCATCGCCTCGGCGCCGGTTTGCGCCTGCCAATAACGCGGCATGGTTTGCCCGGCCAGCCGCACTTGGTAGTACGGCTGGCCATCCAGCATCAGCAGGCGCAGCGCTTGCACCTGCGCGATGCCAGCCCGCCGCAACATTGCGGCGGGGGCTTGCAGTTGCTTGAGGTCGAGGGCCACAAGCGGCGGCGCAAAGGCCGCCGGTTGTGGCTGCAGGGCGCTCATCAGCGGATGCAACATGCCGCTCAGCGCCCAGCTGAACACGCCCACGCAGGCCAGCAGCGCCAGCCGCCGGTGCCACGGCAACAGCCGCAGCAGGCGCTGGCGCCAGGTGAACTGTGGGGCAACGCGCAGTGCGGCGGTCATAGTCGCCACTCGATGCCGGTAAATACCGCGCGGCCGTCACCGGGCATAAACAGCGCGCTGTCCTGGCCCTTGGCATTGGCGACTACGCCGGTGGTGGCGGCATAGGTTTTGTCCGAGAGGTTGCGGCCTTCGATAAACACATCGACGCCGGTCGGCATCCGGTAGCCGGCTTTCAGGCCCCAGATGGCGTAGCTGTCGGCATCCAGCGTGTCGGCCATGTCGACGTTGTAATCGGTCGGTACCCATTCGGCGGTGGGGCCGGCGTAAAAACCATCGCGTTGCCAGAGTAACTCGCCTTTAACGAACTGGCTGGGCATGCCCGGCAGTTGGTTGTCGCCGTAGAGGTCGTCGTTGTCGAAGCGAAAATCATTGAGCAGGTATTGGCCGCGCAGGGTGAATTGGCCGAGGGTCAAGGTGCTACCCAGTTCGATGCCCTGGTGGATGGTCTGGTCGGCGTTGACGGTACCCAGCGGGTTGCCCTGGGCGTCGTTCAGGCTCAGTAGCTCGTCGTGCACGCGGCTGTGGTAGACGGCCAGGTCGAGGTCGAGGTTGTCGCGCTGCCAGCGCAGCCCGGCTTCTAGGGTGTCGGCGGTCTGCGCCTTATTCGGCGCCTTGATGATGCCGCCGGTCATTTCGCCGAAGGTTGGCGGCTCGTAGCTTTGGCTGAAGTTGGCGAACAGTTGCAGCTCGTCGCTGTAGTTGTTCAGCACCCCTAATCGGCCGATGTGGCCGCTGTAGGTTTCGTTGAACGAGTCGTTTTGCTTGATGCACATGAAGGTCACGAAGGCATTGCATTGCAATTTATCGTCGACATCACGGGTCTGGTTGAGCCAGGTCAGGCCACCGATCAGCGACCAGTCTTCGGCCAGGGGCGCGGTCAGCTCGGTGAACACATTGAGGTTATTGGCGCTCTGGTGCAGCTCATCCACTTGCCGGCCTTTCTCGCCGCCGACATTGAGGTAGTTATTCTGGAAATTACGGCCCTTGCTGGCATCCACGCCAGCTTGCCAGGCCCAGCCGTCGGTGTTGTCCCAGCGATGGGTCAGGCGCATGCCCAAGTCGCTGCTGTCGATGTCGAGCACCTGATAGATCGGATGAAACAAGGATTTTTCCGTGTAGTAAGTCGCCAGCTCCAGGCGATGGCCGTTGCTCAGTTCGAGGCCGGTGAGGTTGCCGATGCGGTTAATCGACAAATCACGTTGCTGATCACCGCTGATGCTGCTGGCGGAGGCTTGTTGGGCATCTTGGCGCATTTGCGACTTGGTCAGACTGCCGGGTAGCTCGGAGTTGGACTCGACGTGGGTCAGGTACAGGCGCGTGTACAGCTGGTCGTTGATGCGCCCGCCGATATTGCTGAAATAG
>JAIERD010000136.1 GCA_019747155.1 Pseudomonadaceae bacterium | reverse complement strand
GCCGGCTAATCAGGTGCAGGATGACGACTTGGAAGTCTATGGCGACGACGGCCAACCCTTGACCAAGTTGCACCACCTGCGCCAACAAACCATCAAGCCAGACGGCAAACCGAACTTCTCGCTGGCCGACTTTGTCGCGCCAAAAGACAGCGGCCTCACCGACTATGTGGGCGGGTTTATCACCACCGCCGGCATCGGTGCCGAGGAAGTGGCCAAGGCCTACCAAAACGCCGGCGACGACTACAACTCGATCATGGTCAAGGCGCTGGCCGACCGTTTGGCAGAAGCCTGCGCCGAGTGGCTGCACCAACAAGTGCGCAAAACTTACTGGGGTTACGAGCCAGACGAACAGCTGCAAAACGACGAGCTGATCAAGGAGCAGTACAAAGGTATCCGCCCTGCTCCCGGCTACCCGGCCTGCCCGGACCACACGGAAAAAGGCACCCTGTTCAACCTGCTCGACCCAGCCGCCGCAGAAGGCCAGGCCGGCCGCAGCGGCGTGTTCCTCACCGAACACTACGCCATGTTCCCAGCAGCCTCGGTCAGCGGCTGGTATTTTGCCCATCCACAGGCGCAGTACTTTGCGGTCGGCAAAATCGACAAAGACCAAATCGACAGTTACACCGCGCGTAAAAACCAAGACCTCAGCGTCAGCGAGCGCTGGCTGTCGCCCAACCTAGGCTACGACAACTGAGTACACCGAGGCCCGCCATTGCGGGCCTCGTCATTTACAGTGACCGCAACTAGCACAGCACGGATATAAGCCCCAATGCACACCCTCGAACAACTGCGCAGCGGCCAATTGGCCGGTTGCACACGGCTAGATTTAGCCTGCGATCTAGATGAGTTTCCGTCTGAAATTTTCAGCTTGGCTGACTCGCTGGAGGTGCTCAATCTCTCAGGTAATTGTTTAGCGTCGCTGCCCGATGATTTACCGCGACTGCACAAGCTGCGGATTATCTTTTGCTCAAACAACCAGTTCAGCGAATTACCGGCAGTACTCGGCCGCTGTGCGCAACTGCAGATGATCGGTTTTAAATCCAATCAAATTCGCCACTTTCCCGCTGAGGCACTGCCAGTCAACTTGCGCTGGTTGATTCTGACCGACAATCAACTCGACACCCTGCCTGTCGAACTGGGCCAGTGCTGCGGACTACAAAAGTTGATGCTGGCTGGTAACCGACTGCGCCAACTGCCAAGCAGTCTGGCCGACTGCCACAACCTCGAGCTGCTGCGCATTGCCGCTAACCAACTCACTGAGCTACCGAATTGGCTGTTAAGCATGCCGCGCTTGGCTTGGTTGGCGTTCGCCGGCAATCCATTCTGCGCACAAGCAGAAGCAACGGCGCTGGCCGAGCACCCGATTGCCAGCATCGATTGGCAACAACTATCGCTTGCGCAGGTATTAGGCGAAGGCGCCTCAGGGGTAATCCAGCAAGCCTGCTGGAGCGCGCCCAATTACGAGCCGCGTGAAGTAGCGGTAAAGCTATTCAAGGGAGCAGTCACCAGTGACGGCCTGCCCCACAGCGAAATGACTGCGTGCATCGCCGCCGGCCGGCACAGCAATCTGATTGGCCTGCACGGCAAACTGAGTCAACAGCCCGAGCAGATACCCGGCCTGGTACTAGAGCTAATCGATCCTAGCTTTGGCAACCTGGCCAATCCGCCCAGTCTTGAGTCCTGCACACGGGACATCTACAAAGCAGACAGAGCATTCAGCCTAAAAAGCCTTTTGGCTATCGCCCAAGGGATTGCCAGCGCCAGTGCCCACTTGCATGCCCAAGGTATCAATCACGGCGATCTGTACGGCCACAATATCCTCAGCAATGCGCAGGGCGAGTGCCTACTGGGCGATTTTGGCGCGGCCTCTTTTTACAACCGGAGCGATCAAAGCCAAGCGACCGCGGTGCAACGCATCGAGGTGCGCGCCTTCGCCTGCTTGCTTGAGGAGTTGCTTGAGCGCTGCCCGCCAACGGATAACACTCAAGCCCTAATCGACACGCTGTGGACGCTGCAAAAAACCTGCGACACCGCTGATACTGCCGTACGCCCTCTATTCGAGGCCATTGAACTGCAGTTGCAAAGATTACAGTGAGCCGCTGACGTTATAGCGACTAAGCTCTAAGCAAACAGGAGCCGCGCATGAACGATCAACCCCCACAACCACCGACCTTCTGGCA
>JAIERD010000206.1 GCA_019747155.1 Pseudomonadaceae bacterium | reverse complement strand
CGTTTGGCCGACCGTTACCAAGCCGAAGTGGTGCCGGGCGTGTGCTCGATGCTCGGCGGCGTGGCGGTGCTCGGCGTACCGCTGGTGTATCGCAACCAAAGCTTAAGCGTGCTCTCCGGGGTGCTGCCGGAAGACGAACTTAAGTGCCGTTTGGCCGATGCCGACGCCGCCGTGGTGATGAAACTGGGGCGCAACTTCGCCAAAGTGCGCCGGGTGCTCGATGAGTTGGGCCTAAGTGATAGAGCGCTGTATGTCGAGCGGGCGACCATGGACAACCAACGCATAGTGCCGCTGGACGAAGTGGAGCCGATGGCCTCGCCGTATTTCTCGCTGATTATTATTCCAGGGGAAAAGTGGAGCGGTTGAGTAAGCGCATTGACTTGTGTAGGAGCCAGCTTGCTGGCGATGCTTTTGACCTGCAAAGATCGCCAGCAAGCTGGCTCCTACAGGTCGAGGTCTAATCCAATTTTGCCTATTTGCCCCACGCCCACCCGGAACCGTCCATGTCTAACGCCACTGCATCCCCCGCAATCGTCCTGCTCGGCGCCGCCAGCCTGGCCACCGCCAAACGCCTGCAGGCGCTGTACCCGCTGGCCGTGATCCATGGCCTGCGCGACCGGGTTGAGGGCGCCGATGCGCTGTATGACGACTTCGGCGCCACCCTGCGCGCGCTGTATCAAAGCAATACGCCGATCATTGCCCTGTGCGCCGCCGGCATCATCATTCGCAGTTTGGCGCCAGCGCTCGGCGCCAAGGACGCCGAACCGCCGGTGCTGGCCGTGGCCGAAGACGGCAGCGCCGTGGTGCCGCTGCTCGGTGGGCTGGCCGGGGTGAATAACATGGCCCGCGAGATAGCCGCCTTGTTTACGGTGGCGCCAGCCATCACCACCAGCGGCGAGCTGCGCTTCGGTACCTGCGTGCTGAACCCGCCGGCCGGTTATGTGCTGGCCGATTTGGGGCACGGCAAACGGCTGGTCAGCGACTTGCTCGGCGGCGAGCAGGTGCGCATCGATGGCGCCGCGCCCTGGCTGAGCGAGGCGCGTTTGCCACTGAATGAGCAGGCCAGCCGCAGCATTCGCATCAGCCCGCAACTGGCCGCTGACCCACAGGCATTGCTGATTTATCCACGGTTGGTGTTGGCCCAGCTCAAGCACGTCGACGCTGACTCAAGCGCCGTGCGCGCGGCCTTGCAACAAGCCGGCTTGGCCGAGGCAGCGCTGGCTGCCGTATTAGTCGAGCGCCAGCACATGGCCCAGCCGCAGTGGATCGCCGTCGCGACTGAGCTTGGCGTGCCGCTGCGTTTTATCGACCCTAACTGCCCGCTACCGACCGCCATGCACAGTGATAAATCGCTCAGCCTGCACTTGGCCGACAGTCCAGATGCAGCCGCACTGATCGGCCAAGCCCGCGGCCGCCTCAGCGTAGTGGGTCTGGGCCCCGGCTCTGCCGACTTGATGGCCCCCGCCGTGCGCCAAGCGCTGGACCAAGCCGAAGACGTGCTCGGCTACGAAACCTACGTAAGCATGGCTGGGCCGTTTCGACCCGAGCAGTTGCAGCACAACAGCGACAACCGCGAAGAGCTGCAGCGCGCCGCCCATGCCTTCGAACTGGCCGCCCAAGGCCGGCGGGTGGTGATGGTGTCGTCCGGTGACCCCGGCGTATTTGCCATGGCCGCCGCCGTGCTGGAGGCGCTGGAAGCCAGTGCTAATGCCGACTGGCACAACGTCGAGTTGCAGATGCTGCCCGGCGTTTCCGCAGCGTTAGCCACCGCCGCCAAGGCCGGCGCGCCGCTGGGCCATGATTTCTGCATGCTGTCGCTGTCGGACAACCTCAAGCCCTGGGCGATGATCGAAAAACGCCTGGAGCACGCCGGCATCGCCGACCTGGCCATGGCCTTTTACAACCCGATATCCAAATCGCGCCCTTGGCAACTCGGCCGCGCCCTAGAGATAGTCCGCCAGCAGCGCGGGCCAGAAACTATCGTGGTGCTCGGTCGCGACATCGGTCGCCCAGCGGAAGCGCTGACCATCACCACCCTCGGCGAACTGACCCCCGAGCAGGTGGATATGCGCACCCTGGTAATCATCGGCTCCAGCACCACCCGCCGCTTCCCGCGCGCAGGTGGGGGCGACTGGGTCTACACTCCGCGCTGGTATCCGGAGG
>JAIERD010000190.1 GCA_019747155.1 Pseudomonadaceae bacterium | reverse complement strand
CGCCAACGATGATCGAGAGCGGCATGCTGATACAGCAAGGCTTGGTGGTCGAGCAATTGCGCCGGCGTCGTTGGCGTACCACAGCGGGCCAGATAGGCCGGGCTGGCGCAGAGCACGCTGCGGTTGGCGGCCAAGGGTTTGACTATCATCCCTGGCAGGTCGCTGCGGCCCTCGCGCAGGGCCAGATCAAAACCGCCCTCGACCAACTCCACATAGCTGTCGCTCAGGCTGACGTGCAGTTTCAATAACGGGTGCTCGGCGATAAAGGCCGCGCAGGCCTCATTCAAAAATGCCGGGCCAAACGCCAGCGGTGCGGTCAGGCGCAGACTGCCAGACAAGCTGTGCTGCAACTGGCCAATTTCTTCACCGGCCTCACGCAGACTTTCCAGCACTTGCCGGGCGGTTTCCAGATAAAGCCCACCGGCCTCGGTCAGCGCCAGGCGCCGGGTCGAGCGCTCAAACAGTCGGGTGCCCAGTTCGGCTTCCAGATGCCCCACGGCCTTGGTCAGCGCCGACGGGGTCTTGCCCAGTTGCTCGGCGGCGCGGCTGAAGCTGCCGTGCTCGGCGGTGGCTACAAACATGCTGAGGGCGCTGAGCTTGTCCATTTGTTCCTCTTGGGCATCACGAAAGCAGTTAAGGCCGCAGGCTGAGTGCAGCCCAGGCGCAGGATATATCGCCTGCACGGTTAAATCCCAGCCGGTCGCGGCTTGGGCTTTTGCCTGGCCGGCACAACCGTCCACTTCAGGCGTAGCCACGCTCACGCAAAAACGCCTCAAGAAACTGAATAAACACCTGCACTTTGTGGGTGGCGCGGCGGTGGCTGGGGTAAACGGCAAGGATATGCGGGCCGAAGGCATCCGGGTCCAATTCGTAGTCAGCCATTAAACGCACCAACCGGCCATCGGCCAAATAGGGCGCGGCACTCCACCAAGGGGTAATCAGCAGGCCCGCACCAGCCACGGCATTGGCCAGCAGAAAGTCGTAGTTATCGCTGAGGATGCGCGGTTGCGGTTGCTCGACCCGAAGCGCCTCGCCCTGCTGCCAGAGCGTCCAATAATGTCGCCCCAACGCCGGGTGCTTGTACATCAGCCAGTCATGTTGCTGCAGGGTCTGCGGGTTCACCGGCAGCGGATTACGCGCCAGATACGCTGGGCTAGCGCTCAACACTATGTGGTTTTTGCCCACCGGGCGGACGATCAGACCAGGGGTGTTGCAAGCCCCTTCATGCAGGATCAAGTCGTGGCCACTCTCCAGAATGAACTGGTCGTTATCGCTTAAATCCACCTGCAAACGCAGTTGTGGATGGGCCAGACAGAACGCCGCACACACTTCAGCAAGAAATGCCGAGCCAAAGGCTACAGCTGAGGCGATCCGAAGCTCACCGTGCAGGCCGTACTGCATCTGGCCGATTTCTTCGCTGGCATTGCCCAAGCAACCCAGCGCCTCACGGGTCGCTTGCGCATACAGGCGGCCGGCCTCGGTCAGTTGCATGCGCCGGGTGGTGCGCTCAAACAGTCGGGTGCCCAGCTCCGCCTCCAGGGCCGCAATGGCCTTGGCGACGGCCGAAGGAGTTTTGCCCAGTTGCTCGGCGGCGCGGCTGAAGCTGTTTTGCTCAACCACACAAACCAAGGTGGCGAGCGCATTGAATTTGTCCACCATTTACTCCCAACAGGAACAAAAGTTGTGCCGGTGCGCAGCGTTCCGCTCGCCCGCGCACTTGCTTATTCTCAGGCCAAGACTAACAAAAACAAGAGATCTAACCATGAAACGATTTATCCCGAGCCTGCTTGGCGCCGCGCTGGCTTGTGCCTCGCTGGAATCGATGGCGGCGGCCGATTTGATCCTGACCAATGGCCAGGTGTTTACCGGCATCCAAGGTCAAGCGCTGGCTAAGGCCGTGGCGGTGGAAAACGGCAAGATCCTTAAAGTCGGCAGCGACGCCGAGATTTTCGCCCTGGCCGATGCCGACACCCAACGCATCGACCTGGCCGGCAAGGTGCTGATGCCCGGCATGATCGACAGCCACACCCACCCGATCATGGCCGCGTTCGACAGCATGGGCGCCAACCTGCTGGACGAGGTCAAGCCGCTGCCTGAGCTTGAGCAGTGGATCATTGCCCAGGACCAAGCCGGCCATGCCCGCCGCGCAGACGTGGTGA
>JAIERD010000620.1 GCA_019747155.1 Pseudomonadaceae bacterium | reverse complement strand
GCCCGTCACATCCTGGTTGCCAGCGAAGCTAAGTGCAACGAACTGAAAGCCGCTATCGAAGGCGGTGCTGATTTCGCCCAGGTCGCCAAAGACAACTCCACCTGCCCATCCAGCCGTGACGGCGGCAGCCTCGGCTCGTTCGGCCCAGGCCAGATGGTTAAAGAATTCGACACCGTGGTGTTCAGCGCGCCAATCAACGTGGTGCAAGGCCCAGTGAAAACCCAATTCGGTTTTCACCTGCTGGAAGTTACCAGCCGCCAAGACTGATATGACCGCGCCACGCACTGCGTGAGCGCTTGCAAATCAGCTGACGCGGGCTAAATCCGGCGCACAAAAAAGCCGCAGTGGGGTCTTCCCTCCTGCGGCTTTTTTTGGGCGCGGTGTTATGCGCTACGCACTTGCTCGTCAGCGAGGAAATCTTCCTCTAACAGGGCGTCCTGTACCTCAACGGACGCAACCTCCCCCTCAAGCAGCGGGGCCTGCGCACGCTTGTTGCGCAGCTTGCCGAACTGATGACTCAAGGCGTGATTAAGTTTTTCAATCGCCCCCTCTACTGCAAACTCCAATAACTCGGCTTTGTGGGTAACCGAAATCGGCTGCTGCCCTTTAGGCCGCGCCTCGATTTGGCAACGCTTATCGTGGCTGCCGGCTTTAATACCGTTCTCGTCACTAAGGTGCACGATCACTCGGGTCAGATCCTCTTCGAAGCGATCAAGCTTACTGGTAACACTTTCACTGACCCACTCTGTAAGCCGGGCACTGCCTTCGATGTGGTTATCGCTATGAACTTGGATTTGCATAAGCTTTCCTTCTTCTGTTCGCGAATAGCGTCGCGTATTTGGTGCGACAACTTCAGCCTACGCCATCCTTGCGCACGCTGGCTAATGTCTTAAGCCTTTTGTTGCAATCCGAAACACTCTTCACTGATATGGGTCAAGCCGCGCAAGCGTTCGCAGGCTTGGTTTGCCTGGCGATCCGCAGCGCTCTGGCGTGGTACCGGCGCAGGCGCCAGGTGGGTGTTAGGATCGTTGGGCGCGCGGCAACCGCCAGCGGCAGCCATGCCTAAAAGGAGTTTCACCGTGGTTGAAGTGACTGGCATAGATCACCTGTACATCAGCGTTAGCGACCTGCCGCTTTCCGAGGCTTTTTATGATCAGCTGCTGATCAACACCTTGGGCTTTCGCAAGAGCCGCTTCAGCCTCGCCGGGGCTGCGCATATTCAATATTTCAACCGGCACTTCGGCTTCGTGCTGCGCCCCGCCACCAGCGCGGGCAGCCACGACCCTTACGCGCCGGGGTTGCAACACTTTTGCCTGCGGGTCGAGTCGATCGCCGATGTGCATGCCGTGGCCGAGCAACTGCGCAGCGCCGGCATTGCCGCCAGCCCCGCACAGCTGTATCCGCAATACGCGCCCGACTACTGCGCCACGCATTTTTGCGACCCCGACGGCATCCGCCTGGAGGTCAGCAACTACCGGCAAGAGCGCCGCGAGCGCCATGACCACTGGCCGCCAAGCCAGACGGAAAACATCCCAACGTGAATCGTTAACCTGCGAGCAGCACACCAATGAATACCCAAGAGTGCATTGACTATTGCCGACTGCTGCCCGGCGCCAGCGAGACAGACTTTGGCCCGCCGGCCAATATTTTAGTGTTCCAGCTGGATGCAAAACGCTTTGCTTACTTCAAAACCAGCGAACCGGAACAATGGCGTTTTAGCCTGCGGGTAAGCCCGACTCGCTTTATCGAACTCACCGATCAAGCCGGAATAAAACCGGCCAGGTATATGCACCGTTTTCATTGGATCAGCATCGTCAACCTGGCCTCGGTAGACCCCGATTACCTCAAGGAGCTGATCCACGGGTCCTACCAGCAGGCTTTCTCGGCCTTAAGCAAAAAGAGGCAGGCCGAGCTGCGCCTATAGCCGGCTTGTCAGCCTAAACCTAGCTGAGTCGGCACGCGCAGCCTGGGCAGCACACAATGGCCACCAGTCGGTGGAAGACGCGGTCAAGCTGGTTACCGCTAGACTGAAAACTGACCCTAGGCGGGTCAAGGTCTTGCCGGTTGCCAGCAGTTCAGAGCGACCGACTAGCTGGCAGTGTTTGGGCGTGCGCCAAGAACCAAAAACACGCCAGGTAGCAGCAAAAACCAACCACCT
>JAIERD010000428.1 GCA_019747155.1 Pseudomonadaceae bacterium | reverse complement strand
GCAAGCGGCAAGCAAAGCTAAAACAATGAGGCTTTGGCGATGCAATATAAACTCACCAAGATCGACCCGGATGCGCCAAATGAGCAGTATCCGATCGGCGACCGGGAGATGGTTCCCGATCCGCTAGAAGGCCAGGTCCACCGCAATATCTACATGGGCAAACTGCAAGACGTGCTGAATACGACGGTCAACTGGGGGCGTAAAAACTCTCTATGGCCGTATAACTTCGGCCTGTCGTGCTGCTATGTGGAAATGACCACCGCCTTTACCGCACCCCATGACATCGCCCGCTTTGGTGCCGAAGTAATTCGGGCATCACCGCGCCAAGCCGACTTCATGGTGATTGCCGGCACTTGCTTCATTAAGATGGCACCGATTATTCAGCGCCTCTATGAGCAAATGCTTGAGCCAAAATGGGTTATCTCCATGGGTGCCTGCGCAAACTCTGGCGGCATGTACGACATCTATTCGGTCGTGCAAGGGGTGGATAAATTCCTCCCTGTGGACGTTTATGTACCCGGCTGTCCGCCACGCCCCGAAGCGTTCCTGCAGGCATTGATGCTGTTGCAAGAGTCGATTGGCCAAGAGCGCCGTCCGCTGTCTTGGGTAGTCGGTGAGCAAGGCGTGTACCGCGCGGATATGCCATCGCAAAAAGAGCAGCGCCGCGAGCAGCGTATTGCTGTCACTAACCTACGCAGCCCCGACGAAGTCTGATTACGGTCTTTAGCTACCAAAGCCCCCTCTCATTCTTTACGTTGATAGATAGCGACCGAGACTATGACTGCAGACACCGCTCTGTACATCCCGCCTTATAAGGCTGACGACCAAAATGTGGTTGTCGAACTGAACTCGCGCTTTGGCGCCGAGAGCTTCACTGTGCAGTCGACCCGTACCGGCATGCCGGTATTGTGGGTAGCGCGTGCACGACTGATTGAGGTGCTGACTTTTCTGCGTCAGCTGCCCAAGCCCTACGTCATGCTCTATGACCTGCACGGTGTCGACGAGCGCCTGCGCACTCAGCGCCGTGGGCTGCCGAACGCCGATTT
Organism: Pseudomonadaceae bacterium; assembly: GCA_019747155.1. Lineage (GTDB taxonomy): Bacteria > Pseudomonadota > Gammaproteobacteria > Pseudomonadales > Pseudomonadaceae > Aquipseudomonas. The sequence continues at coordinate 1,107 of JAIERD010000428.1, read as the reverse complement.
CAGCGTGTTCTACCACCTGCTGTCGATCGAACGTAACAGCGACGTAATGATCAAGGTGGCCCTGTCGGAAAGCGACCTGAGTCTGCCGACCTGCACCTCGATCTGGCCGAATGCAAACTGGTACGAGCGTGAAGTCTGGGACATGTACGGGATCGACTTCCCCGGTCACCCGCACCTGACCCGAATCATGATGCCGCCGACCTGGGAAGGTCATCCACTGCGCAAAGACTATCCGGCGCGCGCCACCGAGTTTGACCCCTACAGCCTGACCCTAGCCAAACAGCAACTGGAAGAGGAAGCCGCCCGTTTCAATCCAGAAGACTGGGGCATGAAGCGCAAGGGCGCGAACGAGGACTACATGTTCCTCAACCTCGGCCCTAACCACCCTTCTGCTCACGGTGCGTTCCGCATCATCTTGCAGTTGGATGGCGAAGAGATCGTCGATTGCGTGCCCGAAGTCGGCTACCACCACCGTGGCGCCGAGAAGATGGCTGAGCGCCAGTCTTGGCACAGCTTTATCCCCTACACCGACCGTATTGATTACCTCGGTGGGGTGATGAATAACCTGCCCTATGTGTTGGCGGTGGAAAAACTTGCTGGCATCAAGGTGCCGGAAAAAGTCGACGTCATTCGCATCATGATGGCCGAGTTCTTCCGCATCACCAGTCACCTGTTGTTTCTCGGCACCTACATCCAAGACGTTGGCGCCATGACTCCGGTGTTCTTCACTTTCACCGACCGTCAGCGGGCGTTCAAAGTGATCGAAGCCATTACCGGTTTCCGCCTGCACCCGGCTTGGTACCGCATTGGTGGCGTTGCGCACGACCTGCCACGCGGCTGGGAAAAGCTGGTGCAAGAGTTTGTCGATTGGCTGCCAAAGCGCCTCGACGAGTACACCAAAGCAGCTCTGCAAAACAGCATCCTGATTGGTCGCACCAAAGGCGTAGCCCAGTACAACACCAAGGAAGCGCTGGAATGGGGCGTTACCGGCGCCGGCTTGCGCTCCACCGGGCTGGACTTTGACCTGCGTAAAGCGCGGCCCTATTCCGGCTACGAGAACTTCGAGTTCGAAATACCGTTGGCCGTCAATGGCGATGCCTATGACCG
>JAIERD010000377.1 GCA_019747155.1 Pseudomonadaceae bacterium | reverse complement strand
AAGCATGCAGAGCATAGCCCTGCGCTGGCAAGCATAAAGCTTGAGTGAGTTGTCAGCTAATCCGCCGGCGGTGTGGCGCATTGAGACTTTGCCGATATTTTTGCCGCAGTGGCTGCGTTTATAATGGCCGGCTGGCACCTTTGGCGTGGGCTTAACCGGCGCACTTCGGTGTTATTCTGCGCTTCGCGCGGGTTCGTCAACCCGCCCAATTTCTCCATCATCATTTGAGTTTTGTTATGAAAAAATCAGTAGGGATTGCTGTTGGCTTAGCTGTGGTTGCCGGCGTTGCCAGTACCGCAGGCGCTTGGTACACCGGTCAACAACTGGAGTCGAGCTTGACCAGTTCCATTGCTCAGGCCAACCAAGAGCTTAAAACCCTGACGCCGGGTCTGGGCGTGGATGTCACGGTTGAGCTGGTATCGCTGGAGCGCGGTCTGTTAAGCAGCACCGCCCACTACCGGGTTAAAGCTAAGGGCGATCTGACCACCACCGGCGATGAAACCAAAGCCGTCGATGACGAGCTGTTGTTTGTTGATCGCATCGAGCACGGGCCTTTCCCGCTGTCGCGGCTGATGGGTTTGAAGCTGATGCCGGTGATGAGCAAGAGCAACTTTGAGCTGGAAAACAGCCCGCTGGTGGCTAAGTGGTTCACCGCCAGCAAAGGCCTCTCGCCATTAACTGGCCACGCCAGCATTGGTTATACCGGCAACGTTAACAGCAGCCTGAAGCTGCAACCGCTGGAGTTCAGTGAAGAGGGCTCGAGCCTGAAATTCTCTGGCCTGAACCTCAATGCGCTGGTCACTGAGGGGCAAAAAAGCTTCAAGGTTGACGGCGATATGGACAGCCTGGTGCTGGTCGGCCCCGACAAAACTCGCATCGAGCTGCAAGGCTTGAGCCTGCGCAATGATTCGAACATGGGCGCGTCCGGGTTATATCTGGGTACCAGCGAAAGCAAGCTGAAGCAGGTGCAAGTGCTGATCGCCGAGCAACCGCCGTTGCTGATCAATGACATGTTGCAAACCGGCAAGCTCGACGAAGATAAAACCGGCGTGTTCGGCAGCTTCACCTACGGTATCGGCATGGTTAACTTTGCCGGTAAAGACCTCGGCGCCCTAGACTTGGCCGGTAGCGTGAAGAATCTCGACACCTTGGCGATTAAGGATCTGTCCGAGATGTACAAGCAGCTCATCAGTAATCTGGAAGGTGGTCACTACGACGCGAGCAACCCTGATTTCAACCTGAGTGCCGAGCAGAAAACCAAGCTGGAGGCGGATCTCGGCCAATTGTTGGCCGCCAAGCCAGTGCTGGCGCTGGACAAGTTCGCGTTCAAAACCGCCAATGGTCAAAGCAGCTTCAGCCTCAGCGTCGGCCTGAACAAGCCAAGCTCCTTCGACTTGCCACCAGATGCCCTGGCGATGCAAAGCATTGCCAGCCTGGATGCCCATTTGCAGGTCTCCAAGCCGATGATCAAGGACGTGGTCCTCAGCCAAGCGGCCCTCGATCCAAGCGCCGATCCTGAAGCCGCCAAGCAGCAAGCCGAGCAAATGTCGGAGATGGCCGGGATGATGGCCGTGGGTACGCAGATGGCCACCGTTGATGGTGACAACATCGTTGCCAGCCTCAAATACGCCGACGGCCAAGTCGATCTCAACGGGCGCAAAATGCCGCTCGAAGAGTTTATGGCCATGAGCATGGGCATGGCCGGTGGTATGGGTGGCGGCATGCCGCAAGCTAGCCTCGACGATGAAGGCGGCCAAGACTACGCCGAAGAATCGGCTGCCGAAACTGAAGACGACAGCGTGACCCAAACCGAATAAACCAATGGTTTAACGGTTGCTAAAACCAACAACGGCCCAGCGAGGAACTCCCGCTGGGCCGTTGTCGTTTTAGCCTGGTTGTTTCGCGGGTCGTTGCTGCTGGGCGTTAAACGCTAGAATGCTGGCGACTGCGCGTGCAGCACAATCCTTAACCTGCGAGGGCGTCGATGGCCTGGCTTGAACTGCACACCGAGCGCTTATTGCTACGCACCTGGCAGCCGGCCGACTTGCCGGGTTTTGCCGCGCTGAATGCCGACCCGCAGGTGATGCGGCATTTTCCCAGTGTGATGAGCCGCGCGCAGAGCGATGCTATGGCGCGGCGCATGCAAGCG
>JAIERD010000069.1 GCA_019747155.1 Pseudomonadaceae bacterium | reverse complement strand
ACACCTGGTTCCAGCAGCGCTTCCAGACGGGTGCGGGCCAGCGGTTCGCCGGTTTCGCCGAGCAGGCGCACGGCTTGCAGGCGCACCGCCGGGTTGGCGTCGGCCAGTTGCAGGTTGGCTAGGGCGAGGGCCAGAGCGCCACGCACGACTTCGTCGCTTTCGCTGGCGACTCGGGCATTGAGCAGTTCAAGTTGCGCCGGCTTGGCATTTTTTTGCAGCAACTGGGCGGCGCTCAAGCGCTCGGCCGGGTCGTCAGCGAGCAATTGGTGGCTGGCCAAGGCAGTAGCCAGCAGGCCGCGCAGGCGGTTATTCAGTTGCAGTTTTTTTGGTGTGGAGGTCGGCTGGGCCGGGCCCTCGAACGCTTGGTAGCTGTCATCTTGAACGAGGAAAGCTACTTTGCTGTTGTCTGTGGCCAGTCGTCCTTGTTGCAAGGCGTCCAGCAGCGGCAAGCGGCTAGGCTCGGGCTGGGCAGACCAGCTTTCCAACAGGGCCGCCTGTTGGCTGGGGTTGGCCGCGACGAAATCGTCAGCGTCACCGGCCAGGGCGGCCAAAGGCAGCACCAGCAGCAGGCTCAGTAGAATTCGGGTAAAGGCAGTGGGCATAGTCATGTCCTAGGTATCCCGATAAGGATTCGGGACGCTGTAGGAGCGAGCTTGCTCGCGATCAGGTTCGGCGCAGACCGAGTCGTGATGCTCGCTAGCAAGCTGGCTCCTACAAGATTGCGTCGAGGCGGGCTCCGTTAGATCAGTTCTTCACTGCGTAGTCAGGCTTCTTGTCGTTGCCAGGGATATAGGGGCTCCATGGCTGCGCGCGGACTGGGCCGTCGGTCTGCCAGACCACGTTGAACTGCCCGTCGTCTTGCACTTCACCGATCATCACCGGCTTGTGCAGGTGATGGTTGGTTTTGTCCATGGTCAGGGTGTAACCGTCTGGCGCGGCGAAGGTCTGCCCGGCCATGGCCTCGCGGACTTTGTCGACATCGGTGCTGCCGGCTTTGGTGACTGCCTGCGCCCACATGTTGATGCCGACGTAGGTGGCTTCCATCGGGTCGTTGGTCACGGCGGTTTGATAGTTCGGCAGGTTCTTGGCTTTGGCGTAAGCCTTCCAGGCGCTGACGAATTTGCTGTTGACCGGGTTATCCAGCGACTCGAAGTAGTTCCAGGCCGCCAGCTGGCCAACCAGTGGTTTGGTGTCGATGCCGCGCAGTTCTTCTTCGCCGACCGAGAAGGCCACCACCGGTACGTCGGTGGCTTCGATGCCCTGGTTGCCCAGTTCCTTGTAGAACGGCACGTTGGAGTCGCCGTTGACGGTGGAGATCACCGCAGTTTTGCCACCGGCGGAGAACTTTTTGATGTTGGCCACGATGGTTTGATAGTCGCTATGACCGAAGGGGGTGTAGACCTCTTCGATGTCTTTGTCGGCCACGCCCTTGGCTTTGAGGAAGGCGCGCAGGATCTTGTTGGTGGTGCGTGGGTAGACGTAGTCGGTGCCGAGCAGGAAGAAGCGCTTGGCCGCGCCGCCGTCTTCGCTCATCAGATACTCGACTGCCGGGATGGCTTGCTGGTTAGGCGCAGCGCCGGTGTAGAACACGTTCGGCGACATCTCTTCGCCTTCGTATTGCACCGGGTAGAACAGCAGACCATTCAACTCCTCAAACACTGGCAGCACCGATTTGCGCGACACCGAGGTCCAGCAGCCGAAGGTCACCGCGACCTTGTCCTGGGTCAGCAACTGGCGGCCTTTTTCGGCGAACAGCGGCCAGTTGGAGGCCGGGTCAACCACCACCGGCTCCAGTTGCTTGCCGAGTACGCCACCCTTGGCGTTGATCTCGTCGATGGCCATCAGCGCCATGTCTTTCAGCGAAGTTTCCGAGATGGCCATGGTGCCGGACAGCGAATGCAGAATGCCGACCTTGATGGTTTCGGCGGCCTGCAGGCTGAACGGAAATAGACCGCTGAGCATCAGGGCGCTGGCGGTGAGCGTGGCTTTGAGGAACGGGCGGCGTTTCATCGTATTAAGGCTCCATGCACAACGGGGAATGGACCAGAAGGGTCGATACCGCGTAAGCGCTCCATAAACCGCGTCCGTCAGGACAAGGACTGTTTTCAGGATGGCGAAGCTGGCGAGCAGTTCCAGGG
>JAIERD010000026.1 GCA_019747155.1 Pseudomonadaceae bacterium | reverse complement strand
GGTAGGTGAACGAATGCCCCCGCCAGCTGTGCTTCTCCAGAATCCGGAACCGTGCCCCGGGCTCCAAAGGCGGGGCCACCACCACGCAGGTGGCATCGTCGCGGGTGCGGCTGGGATCGTAGCCAAGCCACACCGGGCTGTTGCCGAAAGGCCGCTCTGCCTTCGGATCCGGATCGTAGTCAGCCCACAGGCTCTGGTCTGAGTAGCAGCGTTCGAGGTCGGCCAGGGTGAAGACGCTTTGCGTGCTGTCGATGAATTTGCACATGTACAGCTGGTCGAAGCGGTCTTCGTCGTTTTCGAGGCGCAGGCGGTCGATATCGAACAGATCACAGCCGCCGGCGGCCGCGTCTTCGATGGTGATTTTCTTGCGCCACTGGCCATCCGGACACAGCGCGCCCTTGTGAATGGCGGCCTCGCTCGGCCAGTCCTGCCCCAACTTTTTGCCGCGCTTGCTGTTGCGGAATTCCTCGCCAGTCCAGAACGGGTACGCCTGGTGGGTGACGGCGCTGGGTGTGGAAAAGTAGGTTTTGCGCCACTTCTTGTGCGAGGCCATGGCCCCGGCCAGGTTGTTCAGCTTCTCGAAGTCGCGGATCCAGAAATATTCGTCAATGTAGACGTGGCCATGGTGGCCCTGGGCGGTGCTGCTGTTGGTGGAGAGAAAACGCAGCTCGGCCCATGGCTTGCCGTCTTTGCTCAACACAATGGGATTGCCGGTCAGCTGCAGGCCGAACCATTCAGCGGCAAAGGCAATGATGTAGCTGCGGAAAATCTCGGACTGGGCGCGGCTGGCAGACAGGAACATCTGGTTGTCACCGGTCAGCACCGCGTCCATGAACGCTTCGGCGGCAAAGTAGTAGGTCAGGCCCACCTGCCGGCTTTTCAGGATGTTGCGGATCCGCGCGGTAAGCGGGTTTTTCTTCGCCTCGAACAGCTCCAGCTGATAGCCGAACATCTTGCTGGTGAACTTCTCCAGAAAGTCCACTTCGCCCAGGCCGGTTACGTCGTTCTTCGGCTTTTTCTCCCGGCGCTGTTCGCCCCGCTCGCCCTTGTTACGGCGTCCACCGCGCTGCCCTTCGCCACCCTCGCCCCGCTCTGGCTGCGCCTCACTGGCGGCCGGGTGTGCCGGCTTGGCGCTCTGTTTCAGCAGGCGCTCGCGGATGGTGGTCAGGCGGTCGAGTTCGTCCAGCTCGCCTTTGGCCAGGGTGCCCTGCTTTTCCAGCAGCAGGGTGATGCGCCGGCTGACGGCGGTCACCGGTTCTTCGTCCGTCAGCATCTCGTCCCAACCGCCACGGGCGATCCAGTAGTAGACGATCCGGACGTTGGGCAGCTTGAGCTGGGCCTGAATTTCGCGCGGCTTGCAGCGGCGCAGGTACAGACGCTTAGCGGTTTCTTTGACTTCGACTGAGTAGGGCATGGGCCGCAGTCTATGCGGCAAAAAGGCCCGGAACGCGGCCTGTTATTCCTGACTATTCCTATTTTTATTAGCTAGTTACAGATCAAAGTTAAAGCGTTTGTTTAGGTGCTGGGCGGTGCCTATGGTGGGGGCTACTGAGTCACCCCCGACCTGTCGCCACCAACAGCCGAGCAGCCAGAACAATGTCCCAGCCCCTGACCACCGGATGGATTCAAGTCGCTACCAGCGGTGCAACCATCGACGGCCGCACCATCGAAGCGCAGGACTTGCGCGACATGGCAGAAACCTATTCCACGGCCACCTATACCGCCGTGATCCGTTTCGAGCACATCCGTTATTTCGGCAACTTCGGCACCGTGGAAGCGCTCAAGGCCGAGGATCTGGACAACGGCAAAGTGGGGCTGTTTGCCCAGCTGCGCCCCAACGCCCGACTGCTGGAGCTGAACAAGGAAGGCCAGGCGCTGTTCACCAGCGTGGAAATCACCCCGGACTATGACGGCAGCGGCAAGGCGTACATGAACGCCCTGGCCGTGACCGACGAGCCCGCCAGCCTCGGCACCGAGCGCCTGCATTTCTCCCGCCGCAAGTCCAACCCCGACAACTTCTTTGCAGCCCCTGTGCGCCTGCCGGATCTGGACGAGAGCCTGGCCGAAGACGACGCCGAAAGCGCCGGGCGTGCCTTCTTCGCCAGCCTG
>JAIERD010000176.1 GCA_019747155.1 Pseudomonadaceae bacterium | reverse complement strand
CAACAACGGCTCGCAAGACAACTTTGCCCGCCGCTCGGGTGACCACCACGACGGCATGCATTTCTTCGGCCTGAGCGCTTCGGGCACCCCCGACACCACCAACAACGACCGCGCCCTGCTGGTCATGAACCACGAGAACATCGCGGGCACCGTGCAGTTCATGCACGTTGCCGGCCAGACCAACGCCACCACCGGCGCTCGGCCTGAAGCCGAAGCCACCAAGGAAATCGACGCCCACGGCGTGTCCATCATCGAGCTGGCCAAAACCGCTGGCAAATTTGGCTACGTGAAGTCGTCCAGCTTCAACCGCCGCGTCACCGCCGCTACGCTGATGAACCTGTCCGGCCCGGCCAGCGGCTCGGCCTTCACCAAAACGCGTTTTTCACCGGCAGGGACCCAGACGCGCGGCACCATCAACAACTGCGGCAACGGCTACACGCCGTGGGGCACCTACCTGACGGCCGAAGAAAACTGGGCCGGCTACTTCACACGCGGTGCCGACACCGCCGTGCGCACCCAGAAGGAAAACTCCGCCCTGCTGCGCAACGGCATTGCCGCTGGCCGCACCGGCAACAACCGCTGGGCCACCGTGGTGCCAGCCGACGCCACCAGCACCGCCTTCAGCCGCTGGGACATCACCGCCAACGCCGCCCTGGCCGCCGACGGCACCGGTGACTTCCGCAACGCGCACAACACCTTCGGCTACATCGTCGAGATCGACCCGTACAGCCCCACCTCCACGCCGGTCAAGCGCACCGCGCTGGGCCGCCGCGCCAATGAAGGTTCATGGCCCAGCCTGGCCGTGGTCGGCAACCCGATCGCGTTCTACACGGGCTGCGACTCGCGCGGCGAGTACATCTACAAGTTCGTGTCGAAAAAGCTGTGGGTGGCCGCTGACGCCAACCGCGCCGACCGCCTGGCCGTGGGGGCCGAGTACATGGACGAGGGCACAATTTACGCGGCCCGCTTCAACGCCAATGGCACCGGCACCTGGGTCAAGCTGGACCTGAGCAACCCGGACGTGGCCGCTGGCGTGCCGGTGAGCGCCCAAAACCCCGAAGGCTACAAACACGAGAGCCTGGCCGACATCTGCGTGAACACCCGCCTGGCCGCCGACGCCGCCAAAGCCACCCGCATGGACCGCCCCGAATGGACCGCCGTGAACCCGAAAAACGGCGAGATCTACATCACGCTGACCGAGAACCCGGACCGTGGCAACACCACCGGCGTGTCGGGCAACAACTTCTTGAACCCGGACGTGGACCCGGCCAACCCCCGCTACTGGCTGGACAGCAAGGGCGTGTCGTCACAAAACGCGACGGCGATTGCGGCCCAGCGCGGCAACGTGAACGGCCACATCATGCGCATCCGCGAAGACGCGGACAGCGCCGGTGCCGTGACCTTCAAGTGGGACATCTTCCTGTTCGGCGCACAGGCCAAGGCCGACACCGGCCTGGACGACGTGAACTACCAGGCCAACGTGAACCTGTCCGGCCTGAGCGACTTCAACGACCTGTCCAAGCCGGACGGTTGCTGGTTCTCCCGCGCCAGCGGCATCTTGTGGATCGAAACCGACGACAACACCTACACCGACGTGACCAACGCCATGCTGCTGGCAGCGGTGCCCGGCGTGCAGGGTGACGGCGGTGTGGTCACCGTGACCGACAAGGCCGACGGCAGCCCGAACCGCACCGTGACGACCGACAAAACCGTGCAGACCTACATGGGCAAGAAGATGACCGACGTCACCTTCAAACGCTTTTTGACGGCCCCCACCGGCTCCGAAGTGACCGGCGTGGCCGAGTCCCCGGACGGCAAGGCGCTGTTTGTGAACATCCAGCACCCGGGTGAAAACACCTCGGCCGCCAACTTCGCCGCCGGCATTTTTGAAAGCAACTGGCCGGGCAACGGCTCGGGCATCGCAGCGGCCTACGGCCCCGGTGGCGCTTCGGCCCGCCCCCGTTCATCGACCCTGATGATCACCAAAAACGACGGCGGCATCATCGGCCTGTAATCCATCCTGCTTGGCGCCTGGCCTGCCTGGGCGCGTTTTCAAGGCGATTCGCGCGAGCGGGTCGCCTTTTTTCATGTTGCAGATTCAAAACC
>JAIERD010000287.1 GCA_019747155.1 Pseudomonadaceae bacterium | reverse complement strand
TGCGCATCACCGTGCGCGAAGACCGTTTGGCAGTGATTGCCGAACTGTGCAAAACGGCCAAAAGCGAACTGGTACAGGTCATCGGCAAAATGGCGCTGATCTATCGCAAGAACCCGCAAGCCAACAAGCAACTGTCCAACGTTAGCCGTCACGTGTAACACCCGGCCTTCAGTGGCGCGCTCGCCGCGCCCTGACTGCCGCGTTTGACGGCACCGCCTGCAACACCAGCAACAAGCCGCAGAACGCCACCAGCAGGTAACTGAACTGCAGCCACCACGCCGCCAGTGGCAACCACTGCAGCAGCGCAAAATACATCCCCGCCAAGCCCAGCACCGCCATCAGCAACTGCCCACGAAAATCTCGCCAGCCACTCGCAACGCCCTCGGCCTGAATCAGCACCAGCAATTGCAGCGCCGCGCCGACCAACGCAAAACCGACCAGCAGCGGCTTAAGCCGAGTACTGACTTCATCGACCAACATGCCCGCCAAGCCGATTTCACGCAGGCCCGGCAGCACTATAAAATGCAACAACCACAGGCCGCCGACCCAAAACGTCTGGGCCAATTGCCAAGTGACAGCGCCGGCCTGATAAGGCTCACGCCTAAAGATGGCGGACTTCGACAATTTCGTACTCGACCACACCGCTCGGCGTTCTGACCACCACCACATCGCCCTCTTCCTTGGCGATCAAGGCGCGGGCAATCGGTGAGCCGACTGAAATCTTGCCGGACTTAATGTCCGCCTCGTCTTCGCCGACTATCTGGTAGGTCACCCGATCATCGGTTTCGACGTTAGCGATTTCCACCGTGGTGCCGAAAATCACCTTGCCGGTGCGCGGGATCGCCGCCACATCAATCACCTGAGCATTTTGCAGACGGCCTTCGATATCGCGAATCCGTGCTTCGACCATGCCCTGCTGCTCGCGAGCAGCGTGATACTCGGCGTTCTCTTTCAAGTCACCCAGTTCACGGGCGGTGCCGATGTCCTGGCTGAGCTTGGGCCGCACGACTTTGGTCAGGTGCTGCAGTTCGTCTTCCAAGGCGCGAGCGCCCTGGAGTGTCATTGGGTATTTAGTCATGCCTTGAGTCCTGCATGCAGATCCTGCAAGCGGCGCACGGTCTTCTCTGGACCAAACTTCAACGCCTCACAGATTGCTTCGCCCGCCGCCAAGGTGGTGGTGCAGCAAATCCGGTGTTGCAGGGCATTACGACGGATGGAATAGGAGTCAGCAATCGACTGACGGCCTTCGGTGGTGTTGATGATCAGGGTGACTTCGTCATTTTTGATCATGTCGACGACGTGCGGCCGACCCTCGGTAACCTTGTTGACGCGACGCACAGGCAAACCGACCGCCTCGATCATCTTGGCGGTGCCCGAGGTTGCGACCACTTCAAAGCCCAGCTCGATCAGGCTGCGCGCCAACTCAGCCACCAACGGCTTGTCGTCATCGCGCACACTGATAAAGGCGCAACCGCTGTTGGGCAGTATCTCACTGGCGCCCAACTGGGCCTTGGCAAAGGCCTCACCGAAGGTGTCGCCAACGCCCATCACTTCACCGGTCGACTTCATTTCCGGGCCGAGGATCGGGTCAACGCCAGGGAACTTGGCGAACGGGAACACCGCCTCTTTGACACTGTAGAAGTTCGGAATGATCTCCTGGGTGAAACCCACTTCAGCCAAGGTTTTGCCGGCCATAACCCGCGCGGCGATCATCGCCAGCGAGATGCCGATGCACTTGGACACGAACGGTACGGTACGCGAAGCGCGCGGATTGACTTCGATAACGAAGATATCCTCACCCTGCACTGCCATCTGCACGTTCATCAAGCCGACCACGCCGAGCTCAATGGCCATTTTCTTGACCTGATCGCGGATCTCATCCTGAATGTGCGCCGGCAGCGAGTACGGCGGCAAGGAGCACGCCGAGTCGCCGGAGTGCACGCCCGCCTGCTCGATGTGCTGCATGATCGCGCCGATCACCACTTGCTCACCATCGCAGACCGCATCGATATCGACTTCAATCGCGCAATTGAGGAAGTGATCGAGCAGCACTGGGCTGTCGTTGGAAACCTTCACCGCTTCGCGCATATAGCGACG
>JAIERD010000365.1 GCA_019747155.1 Pseudomonadaceae bacterium | reverse complement strand
AACCCGCTGCGCTCCGACCTGTACGAGACAGACATCCGGCGCTCACGTCAATAACGCCAGCGATTTACCGGTTACGCTTGAGCGATAAACGCTGGGGATACTGCCGGCGCCGGCCTGAGGTTTGATGCTGAAGCTGTCTTCGGGTGACTTTCCTCATGGAAAGTATCATTCGTCCGTATACTTACGTATACCGAACGTTTCAGAGCGCTTCACCCTGCTGAAAGCCCCGCCTTAGTAGTGCCGTTTCTTCTTGTACTGGATAGCCGGCTCAACTGCAATGGCTTGGACGACTGGCACGGGTGGTGCAAACACGAGGACTGGCTGGGGGCCAATTACATACGGCTGGCCACCTACGTAACGACCAAGGTAGGTCCCATCCAGCTTGTCGTCCTTGAAGAATATAGTTGTCACCGTCAAGTATTGAGACTTCGGGATATACCGCAGAATCAAGAGGGCTGCCGGGGTGATGGTGAGGTTGATTTTGGTCTTGTCCGTAGCTTCCGAGCTGAACACGGCTCCTGATTGGCCTAGCTTCTTGTAGACCATGCTGGCAGCCGTTTGGTTGTTCTTGGCGAGCCATGAGCTATGCCTGTAGTCAATGTGAGTCGCCCCCCACTTGTTATTGCCGACCTGCAACACAATAGGCAGTGGTTCAGCAATCCCTGGGAGGATGCCGCCCGGCATTGTGCCGAACGTAGTGGTGCCGTTGACCGTCCAAAAGCCGTAAAGTTTGCTCACAGCTGTCCTAAGCGCATTAACAAGGGGCAATCATTATCGTTTATGCAGGTCAAACGTGCACGGTTTACTCAAATATGATTAAGTGCTACACTGTGCATGTCGCTTGATAGACGATAGGTCCGCCGGAGTGGCACGAAGGCGAGACATTAAAGCAGAGATGGGGCCACGAGCAATACCCATCTGAGCGGGGTGTTTGGTAGCAATACCGAACTCGGGAGTCCTGAGGTAGTACACTCTAAGGGATACTGCGGGCGCCGTTCCGACATTTACACCTGAAAGCCGCCTCCGGGCGGCTTTCTTCATTTCTGAGTCGCAGCATGTTGGGTCGTACGTTTGTGGGTCGTACGTTTGTTACAATTGGCTCGATGCAAGGGCACCGAGCCACTGCATCTAATCGAGGAGAATTTTATGGCCACATGTATGGCGATGGGCTGTACTTGTAAAGCAACGCATATTGTTGTCAGTTACAGGCATGAGATAGTTGGCGATGGAGAGGTGTACTGCGCCCGCCATGCATTCGAAGATGATAGGGAAAGCTGCCCTTGTTGCGGAAGCTACCACATCGAATACGAGGATGTGGAAGAGGACTGGGCAAGAATCGACCTATTGCCAACCTACCCGGCAGGGACGATGGACAGCCAAGGTTGCTGCTCTGAGCATCCGTAAATAACGGTGTGGAGAGCCAGTGACTCCGGCTACCCACATAACCGGGCAAAACGCTCGGTAACCGGTGGAAAACCGCTAGAATTCTGACCTTACCCACAACCCGACCTGCTCAAGGACGTACAGTGTGGCTGATTCACTCACTCACAGGCCACTACCAACACTTTTTAGTGTGCATAACCGTTCTAGGACGCTCTTGAGTCGGAAATAATTAAACGGAGCCTTGCGGGGTTCCGTTTTTTTTCGTCGTTTTCGCATCGTTTCCCGGCGCAACGCTACGGTACAATCAGCATTTTTCGAGCCGATCGATTCGGTGCGCGATGGATTGTTCAACAAACACACTGGATGAAGCGCTCGCAGCAGTCAAGCTTGGCATTCAACAGCACAAGCTGGCAGCGGCCTTCGCCGCCCTCGACACGCTGCGCGTGCGCTTCCCGGCCTCGTTCGAGGTGGCGTTGCGCTGGTGCCGGCTGGCCTGCGCCCTGAACCGGCTGGCCGGGCTGCCCGCCTATGCGCTGCCAATCTACCGCCAGCGCACCTGCCATTTCGAGCGCGCCCAGCTGGCCAATCTGGTCGCCTACGCCTTGTTCCTGCAGCAGCAGTTCGATCTGGCCTGGTCATGGCGGCAGCGCAGTCTTGGCCACCTGGTGATGCTCGCGCAGCAGGGGCAGCGGCCGGCCGCCCAGGC